>JABFWC010000314.1 GCA_013362385.1 Pseudarthrobacter sp. | reverse complement strand
GGGCGCGGCGCGGCACATCAGGGCGTGGGCGGCGCCGTAGGCCTGACCGGCCATTTGTCGCTGTCCGCTACGCGCCGGCTCTCCCGGGGGCAGCTGAGCTTGCCGGGCGTCTGGTCCACCAGTTCGGGCGGCACAAGTGCCCGGTAATCGTGGGCGAGGATGAGGTCCACGCTGCCGTCCGTCCGGCCGTCCTGGAAGTAGTCCGAGCCCGGGACATTGCGCTGCACACTGAAGGCCGCGGCCTGGCCCGCCGCCCCGGACACCACCGCCGCCGCGCCCCGGTAGCCGGCATTGATGTTGGCCACCGCCCCCACCACGAACTTCCGTGCCAGCAGTTCGTCCGCCACGGTGCGGGCCAGTCCGGGCCGGCTGGTCGAGTTGTAGACGTTGAGGTTGACCTTGTCGTTTGGCGTGTAGTCGAACATGGACGCCGGGCAGGAGGAGACCGGGGCGGGAGCCGGTTCCGCGGCCGGGATCTTCAGCCGTCCGTTGATGATGGCGAGCGCCAGGATGATGGCCGCCGCGATCAGGCCGATCAGCAGGACCAGGACGACGCCATGCAGCACCCGCCGGCGCACCCTGACCGTCTCGTCGGCGTCCCGGGCGGCCTCCATGGCTGCCCGCAGCTCCGGCCCGCTGACCACGCGGTGGCCGTGCAGGATATCCGGATCCTTCAGTTTCCGCCTAGCCATCGAGCACCAGGACGCGGGCGTGGATGGCGGTTCGCTGGTGCAGGGCGGTACGGACCGCGCGGTGCAGCCCGTCCTCCAGGTACATCGTGCCCCGGTACTGCACCACATGCGGGAACAGGTCCCCGAAAAACGTGGAATCCTCCGCCAGCAGCGCCTCCAGGTCCAGGGTCCGTTTGGTGGTGACCAGTTCATCCAGCCGGACCGGACGCGGCGGAAGGGATGCCCACTGCTTGGGGGTGTTGTAACCATGGTCGGGGTAAGGGCGGCCCTCGCCCACAGCTTTGAATATCACCCTGCCACAGTAGGCACCGAGCCGCCGCAGGGAAAGTATCCGGGCGGGCCTGCTGGAGGTTGTAGCCAAACAGTGACCATGCGTCATCTGGCCCGCATTCGCGGTGGCGGAGCCAGCCAATCCGGGCACTGCTGACAGAATGGAGGCATGACAGTCTCCGAGTCCCCCGCCGTGTCCGCGCCCGGAACCCGCCTGCCGTCAACGCCCCCGCTGGCGCTCCTGCTGGATGTGGACGGGCCGGTGGCAAGCCCCGTGACCCGCGACGTGAAGCCGGAGATCATCACGGACCTTGTGGCCCTCGCGGCGGCCGGAATTCCGGTCATCTTCAACACCGGCCGCTCTGACGCGTTCATCCGGGAGCAGGTCATGGAGCCGATGATCGCTGCCGGAATCCCCTCGGGGACCGTCATCCATGCCATCTGCGAAAAGGGGGCCGTGTGGTTCAGCTACACCGCCGCCGGTCCCGGCCCCGTCCACGTGGACCGCGAACTAGCCGTGCCCGCAGCTTACGGGGACGACATCCGGCGCCTGGTTGCCGAGGACTACGCCGCCCACATGTTCTTCGATGAGACCAAGCGGGCCATGGTGTCCGTGGAGCAGCACATCGGCGTGCCCAGCGCCGAGTACCAGGCCGAGCAGAAGCTGTTCGACGCGGACGCCATGGAGCTGATGGCCCGCCACGGGCTGGGCGTCGTCCGGCTGGACCACCACGCACCCAATTCCGACGACGACGTGGACTACCGCGTGGACCCCACCATTATTTCCACGGACATCGAGTCGGTGCGGCTGGGCAAGGACCTCGGCGCCAGCCGGGCGGTGGAACTGCTGGCGGCCCAGGGCATCACGCCGCAGGCCTGGCGCACGGTGGGCGATTCCCGCACCGACTATGCGATGGCCGACTGGCTGCACCACAACGACCATGCGGTGAAGCACGTGGATGTCCGCCCCGCGGACGGCGTGCCTGCCAAGCCGTACCAGGTGCTGACGGCGGCGGACCTTGGGCTCGATGCCACGGTGATCCACGACGACGCCGGCGGGGCGTTCCTGCGCGGCTGGCGGGAAGCGCTGGGCATCTAAGCCCGGCCGTCCGCCGTCGTGCCTGCCCGGGTGCCTGCCCGGGTCCGGAACCCGGGGCTACCGCCCGGAAACCTGCCGTTACCCGGGCAGGACTATCATGCAGGTAAGAATGCACACTTCCACCAGCACGGAGAATCCCATTACAGAAGCACCTGTCCAGGACGAGGTCTACTACGGCGGCCAAGCGTCCGTAGAGGAACAATTCCATTCCGAGATCACCTCGGCGGCCGCTGAGCAGCGCCTCAAGCACCGCCCGGATGTCGTACGGCACAAGGGCCGGTATGCCCTGATCAATGACACCAGGACCGCCTACCAGGCCATGGTGGAAGACCTATTGTTCGTGCGCAACGTCCTGGTCAACGCGGAACTGGCATACCTCCTGGTGCGCGGAAACAACGACCGGCCGGTCATCGCGCTGGACTGGAAGGACCGGAAGAAGCTCCGCGCCGCCCTGGTGGAGGCCTGCCGGGACGAGCCCTTCTATTCCATGACTGTGGACGCGAAGAAGAAGACGTCCGTCCTGGTGGCCGACGGCGAACTTTCGTCGAACCGGCAGGCTCGGATCTTCCGCCTGTACCGGCCCCGCGTGGAGCCGGTGGGCGGCTTCGAGTTCGGCGCCTCGGCCGGCGTCCAGATCGAGCTGTGGTCCTTCGAGGGGGAACAGCTGATCCTCCCGATCGAGAACTCCCTGACCCGCCGCACCCTGCTGCGGCAGGACGCCGTCCGCGGCACCGTGGAACGGTACGGCCACACCTGGCCCACCATCGAAAACATGTTCGCCGACCATGCCAGCGACATCAGCTTCGACATCGACCTGGTGTTCTCCTGGGTGGACGGAAGCTCCCCGGAATACATAGCCGCCCGCCGCGCCCAGCAAAAGGGACACGTCCTGGGCGAGGGCGATGACCATGAAGCCCGGTTCCGGCAGATCAACGAACTCAAGTACGCACTCCGGTCCGTGTACATGTTCGCTCCCTGGATCCGCCGCATCTTCATTGCCACGGACTCCCCCGCACCGGCATGGCTGGCGGAGCACCCGTCCGTCACCATCGTCCGCAGCGAGGAGTTCTTCTCGGACCCCTCCGTGCTGCCCACGCACAACTCCCAGGCGGTTGAGTGCCAGCTGCACCGCATCGAAGGGTTGTCCGAGCACTTTCTGTACTCCAACGACGACATGTTCTTTGGCCGGCCCGTCAGCCCGGACATGTTCTTCACCCCCGGCGGCATCACCAAGTTCATCGAGGCGGAGACCAGGATCGGCCTGGGTGAGAACGATGCAGAGCGCAGCGGCTTCGAAAACGCCGCCCGGGTGAACCGCAAGCTCTTGTGGAACCGCTTCGGCCGGATCACCACGCGCCACCTGGAACACACCGCCGCTCCCCTGCGGCGCAGCCTGGTGGCGCAGATGGAAGAGGAATTTCCGGAGGAGTTCCGCAAGACGGCCGCCAGCCGTTTCCGCGCGGCGGACAACATCTCCGTCACCAATTCCTTCTACCACTACTACGCGCTGCTCACGGGCCGGGCCGTCACGCAGACAGCGGCAAAGGTCCGTTACGTGGACACCACCATGCGCAGCGGTTTGAAGTACCTCCCCAAGCTCCTGGCCAAGCGGAACATGGACTTCTTCTGCCTCAACGACGGCAGCTTCCCCGAGGTCAGCGCCGACGAGCGCGCCGAAGTGGTGACCGCCTTCCTGGAGAAGTACTTCCCCATCAAGGCGCCCTGGGAGAAGTAGCCTCTAGCGCCGGGTGGGCGCTCCGAGGCGTGCGCCGCCGCGCTGCTTGGTGGTCTCCGGAATCCTGACGCCCGCCGCTTCCAGGCGTGCCGCCGTCTCCTCGGGTGACACATATTCGCCAACCGTGGGAGAGGTGCCGAGCGGAACCACGGAGTGCACAATCGTGTGCTCGTACACGTGCACCAGGTTGAAGGCCTGGCCGCCGTCCTGCCCGCGGGTGCCGCCCACGGGCACGTTCAGGTCCTGGGTGTAGCAGGAGGCCGAGGCGACCGAAACGGGGACACCGGCAAACATTGCGGTGGTGGAGTAGTGCAGGTGGCCGGCGAGGATGGTCCGGACGTCGGAATTGCGCACCACGGCCGCCAGCGAGGCCTGGTCCCGCAGTTCGACCAGCACCGAAAGGTCCAGCACGGACGGTACCGGCGGATGGTGGAGGGCCAGGATGGTGCCGTCCGGGGCGGGGGTCTCCAGCTGCCGGGCCAGCCAGTCCAGCTGTTCCGGGCTCAGCTCGCCATGATGGAACCCGGGCACCGTGGTGTCCAGCGTGATGACACGCAGCCCGTTGATGAAGTAACTGTTGTCCACGGGGTCGGCGGTTCCGGGCTGGTCGAGCAGGCCCATGCGGAAGTTGGCACGGTCGTCGTGGTTGCCCATGGCCCAGATGACCTCTGCGCCCATATCCCGGCAAGCGGGCTCCACGATGGCCCGCAGCTTCACGTAGGCCCCTGGGTCACCTTTGTCCGCGAGGTCTCCGGTGAAGATTACGGCTTCCGGCCGCGCGCCGGATGCCTTCACTTCATCGAAGAGCTGGATGAGCCGCGCTTCGCTGTCGACGGATCCGTAAAGGGGTTCTGCACCTCCCAACAAATGGGGGTCGCTCAGGTGGAGTAGGAAATGGCGTGGCCGGGGATGTTCGGCCTCGATGTGCTCCATTGCTGCCTCTGTGGTCGGTGGGAAGCCGTTCTTCCCTTCTACCCTTCAGTAATCTTTATCCAATCAGACATTTGGCAAACAATGGGTGAATCGCCGTACCTGATGTGGAAAAACTTCGCAAAACTGCGCACTTTCACTCTGGATTGCGCACTATGAATTCCGGATATGGATTGGCGCGCCTCACCCCAGCCATTCCTCGACCGCGCTGAGGACCCGGGGCGAGTCGGGTTCCACCGCCGGCGCAAACCGTGCCACCACGTCGCCGTCGCGGTTCACCAGGAACTTCTCGAAGTTCCACTTCACCAGCCCGGGCAGCAGGCCGGACCTGAACTTCGTGAGCCCGGCGTACAGCGGGTGCTGGTTCCGGCCCCGGACATCCGCCTTGGCCGTCAGCGGGAAGGTGACCCCGAAATGGCGTTCGCAGAACTCTGCGATGTCGCGGTCCGTGCCCGGCTCCTGCCCGGCGAACTGGTTGCAGGGTATGCCCAGGATCTCGAAGCCGCGGTCACGGAACCTGCCGTAGAGGGATTCGAGTGCTGCGTACTGCTGCGTGAAGCCACAGTTGGAGGCCACGTTGACCACGAGCACCACCTTTCCTTCGAACCGGCCGAATTCCGTTCCTGTGCCGTCATTGAGTGTTAGCGGGATCTGGTAAAGGGGCGAGCGTCGTCGGGTCTCCGGAAGGTTCGTCATACGAAGTATTCGTTGCCGTCGCATCAATGTACGGGTCCGGGCTGGGCGCCGGCGTCACGGGCACCGTTGTCACGGGCACCGTCCTTTCGTCGGACGCGCGAGTGGGCGCGGGAGCGGGCGTCGGGGCAGGGTCCGCCGTAGGTGCAGCTGGTTCCGGTTCCGTGATGACCGGGGCCGGTTCCCTTGTGGGAGCCGGGGCCGGATCGGTCACCGTGGGGGCGGGCTTGTGGGTGGACGACGACGGGTCGCTAGGTGACGGCAAGGATTCGCTTGGTGACGGTGAGGGTGGGGTCGGCGGCGGCGACGACGGCGCCGTCAGGGTGGGCGACGGCGACGGTTCAGTCGGCGTGGGCGACAGCGCGGTCGGAGTGGGCGTGGGCGAAGGTTCGGTTGGCGTGGGCGAGGGCGACGGCCCGGTGGGCGAAGGTGAGGGCGACGGACCGCTGGGCGAAGGTGAGGGCGACGGACCGCTGGGCGAAGGTGAGGGCGACGGACCGCTGGATGGGGGCAGGGGTGATGGTGCAGGCACGGTTCCGGTCACCTGAGGTGGTGGTGCCGCCGTCGAGCCCCCTGTTTGCGAGCCCGATGCCGGGAACCCGTTGTCCGGCACCACCGGCAGTGGAATGGTCCAGCTCACCCTGCCGTCGGAGAGGGAATTGCCACCGGGCCCGTAGGCAACGAGTTGGTCCGGCAGCAACTCGCCCAGTGCCCGCAGCGGAAGGAAGCTCCATCCCAGGGGATTCGCATAACGGCCCCCGAGGATGGTCTCGAAGTGCAGGTGGCACCCGGTGGACCACCCTGTGGTTCCCACCCGGGCAACTGCCTGTCCGGCCTGCACTTTGTCGCCCTCCCGGACGCCGATCGATTCCAGGTGGTTGTAGGTGGTGACCAGTCCGTCACCGTGGTCGATTTCCACCCGGTTGCCACCGCCCCACGGATGCCATCCCGCCGCCCTGACGACGCCGGCGTCCGCTGCATGGACGGTAGTTCCGCACGGGGCCGCATAATCCTGGCCGAGGTGGAAATCTCCCGCCATTCCACTGAGCGGACTGACCCGAAATCCGAACGGCGAACTCGGATAGAGGACCTGCAGCGGTGCCATGAGGAACCCGGCGGGCGGCCTGCCAACGCCAGCCGGCCCGACGGCCAGGCCTGCGGATCCGTCCTCTCCGAAGCTGCCGACAGCGGGATGGGGGAAGGAAACGATTGCACGGGGATCGGACAGGACCGGCCCCGGCGTTTCCGCCCCCACCTGGCCGGAGGCCGCCCCGGCAGCTTCGGCAGGCAGCTGCCCTGGCGCGGGGGCAGTTTTCCGCGACGGGGCGCCGGACGCAGTTGGGGCGGCCCGGTTTGCCCCTGCCTTGGCAACCGGACCTGCAGCCTGGCCGGGTCCTTCCGAACCGGCGGCGAGGCCAACCGCGGCCACGGATGCCGCAAGCGCACCAGCGGCGGTCGCCGCGCGCGCAACAATCGGCAGGGAGCCTTGACCCGGCTTCCGGTTGCCGGGCGTCCAATGCTTGCCCAATTCTCTGACTCCACCACGTGGCTGACCGCGCGCTGTCTCGACGGTACGTCCCATGGGACCACAGGCATGCAAACCTGTGAACCCTGCGCCCGTACAATGCGGGTTTTTTGCGGCGTTAGGGGTTCACCGCTGCCCTGTCCGGGGGGACGCGCTGCCCGCCCCGGGAAAATGGGCAACAATGGGTCATGCGCAATGTCCTTCGCGTGTGGCAGGACGAACTGAAGAAGACCTTTTCCGGCAGGGCAGACGGGCCGCCGGAGTGGTCCCTGCGGCTGGCGGACGGCGATGACCCCGGGTACCACCTGCCCGGGTCCGCGGTGTGGGCGGTCCATGGATCCATGTCCCCGATTGTGGCGGGTATCCGCACCCTGCTCATGCAGTCCCTGCATCCCGGGGCACTTGCCGGGGTGCACGAGCACTCCAACTTCCGTGAGGACCCCCTTCGCCGCCTGGCCAGCACCATCCGGTGGATCTTCACCGTCACCTATGGCTCAAGGAGCGCGGCAGAGGAGGCGTCCGCGCGCGTCCGCCACCTGCACGAGCCCGTCAAGGGACGTTACCGGGACAACGCCGGTGCCTTGCGTACCTACAGCGCCAATGATCCCGCACTCGCCCGCTGGATCCACCTTGCCTTCACCGACGCCTTCCTCACGGCCCACAAGATCTGGGGCGGACCGATTCCCGGCGGCCCGGACGCCTACATTCGTGAATGGGCCCAGGCGGGCAGCCTGATGGGCGTGGCGGATCCGCCGCTGACGGAAGCGGACATGCGCAGTGAGCTGGACCGCTGGTACGGACAAGGCGAACTGCGCGCGGACGAAAGGGTTGCGGAGACCGTGCGGTTCATCCGGAACCCGCCCCTGCATCCCTTGCTGCGGCCCGGGTACCGGGTGCTGTTCGCCGGAGCTGTCTACAGCCTGGAGCCGCGGTACCGCGCCATGCTTGGACTTTCCGTCCCACGCCTCGGCCCGTTCCCCCTCCCGGTGAAGCTGGCAACCAAGACGGTGCTCGGCGTCGTAAGACTGGCTTTGGGCGGCAGGCGGAGCATGGGACCCAGCGAGCGCGCGGCGAGGCAACGGCTGCGGCGGCTGGGTGAGCCATCAGGAGGCCTTACCTGACCGGCGCCGGCTCCGAAAGTGGGCCCAGCGAAAGGTCGCTGAGGCGAAAGTTGGCGTAACGAAAGAACCCGGCCCCGGGGATACCGGAGCCGGGTTCTTGACCGGCGGAGAATGGGGGATTTGAACCCCCGAGGGCGTTAACCCAACACGCGTTCCAGGCGTGCGCCATAGGCCGCTAGGCGAATTCTCCAACTGCTTTTGAATCAAAAGCAGGTACAAGACTACCTGAACTTTTCCGCAACGCCCAATTGGCTTGCGCCAATACCTTTTCGAGGCCGGGGATCTGCCGGCGCCGCCGGGTACGTTTGCTGGCTTAAACCGGAAATGGACGCCCCCAACGCGCCCATTTCCCCACGCGCACGCCGTTGAACTGCCCGGTCCGGCACTGCAACGCCAGGCCGCGCAACTCACAATCTTGAGATTGGCCCAATCGGTGTACGTTCCCATGATCGTGGGTGCCGCCGGGATAAGCAATGGAAACCGTGCCGCCCGGACGGTGGCTTCGGGCAGGATAGGGTCCATGGCCGAGCTCCATGCACTGGTGGTTTATGTCCCCGCGTCCCACACCCACAGGGTGCTGGCTGCCATCGGCGACGCCGGAGCCGGCCGTTTGGGCAATTACTCGCACTGCTCTTTCGTCACTCCGGGAACCGGGAGGTTCACCCCGCAGGAGGGCGCCCGGCCCTTCCACGGGCAGC
>JABFWC010000345.1 GCA_013362385.1 Pseudarthrobacter sp. | reverse complement strand
AAGGCGCCGGGCAGGAAACGCCGCATCCGGCACGAGGTCCCGGCGGCAGCAGGCGGGTGGGCGCCTACCCCTGGGCCATGGCCGGGTCCATCGCGGTGGGTGTCTGCGGGGCCGCGCTGTCCCTCAACGGTGTCCTGCGCGGCTGGAACTGGTATTGGCCAGTCCTGACCACCGTAGTAGCAGTCAGTTTCACCCTCGCCGCCCTGCGTTCCGTGCGGGCCCAGCCCCTGCTGGTCACGGCCGGCGGCTTCCTGGCCCTGGGCGCTGTCCTGACACTGACCTTCTTCCGCAGCTCAAGCATCCTGTGGATCATCCCCAGCGGCGCCAGCTTCCATGACCTGGACCGCCTGATCCGGCGCGCGAGCGAGACCGTCCTCGGCGAGACCGCGCCCGTGGCGCCCAACGTGGGCATTGTCCTGGTGATCTGCGCTGTCCTCGGCCTGGCCGTCATCCTGGTGGACGCACTCGCGGTACCGCTGGGCATGCCGGCGGCTTCGGGAATGGGGCTGCTGGCGCTCCTGGTGGTACCGGCCATGATCAAGCCGCAGAGCGTGGGTGCATGGAGTTTCGCCGCCACCGTAGCCGGCTACCTGATGATCCTCGCCTGCGCCCAGTGGTTCGCCCCGGACGGCAGGATCCAGGCCAATTCCGCCCGCAGTCCCGGCATGCTGCGGCGGGCGGCACTGACCGGCGCGGTTGCCCTGGCCGCCACCTTGGTCCTGCCCCTGGCGGTCCCCGGTTTCGACCGGGGGACTTTCCCCCAAGGCTCCCGGCTGAATCCCTGGGGCGGGTCCATCGGGCTGAACCCCATGATCACGCTGGGCAACAGCCTCCGGACACCCGATGGCAGCGGCCGGATCACCTACGCCACCAGTTCGGCGGCACCGCTCTACCTGCGCTCGGTCACCGTGGACAATTTCGACGGCGACTCCTGGGCCCCGGACGACCGCGCCGGGTCCAGGCTTCCGCTGGCCGGACGCCTGGACCCCGGTTATGCCGTGCTGGCAGATGAGCAGGTACGGCAGGTCACCGTCATCGACACCGGATCCTTCACCAGTCCCTACCTCCCGGCCCCCTACGCGCCCGAAACGATCCGCGGCCTCAACGGGCAATGGACCTGGGACCCGGCCACCCTCTCCATCAAGGGAACGGACACCACAACGCGCCGCCAGGAGTACGTCGTCACGTCCGCCGTGCCCAAGCTTTCGGCCGCGCTTCTGGCCCAGTCCTCCGGCCCCGCCCGCGACATCGCCGACGAATTCACCCGGATCCCCGGCAATGTTCCCGACATTGTGAAGACCACTGCCAGGACCGTGGCAGGTTCGGCCGGGACCCCCTACGCCAAGGCGATCGCCATCCAGAGGTACCTGCGGTCGGCGGAATTCACATATTCGCTCCAGTCACCGGTGCAGGGCGGCTATGACGGAAACGGGCTTTCGGTCCTGGCTGACTTCCTGCAGCAAAAGAGCGGCTACTGCATCCACTATGCGTCCGCCATGGCCGTCATGGCCCGCCTGCAGGGGATCCCCAGCCGGATCGCCGTGGGCTACGCCCCGGGCCGGTTGACAGGGGCGACGGTGTCAGTCGCAGGCCAGGGAACGGTGCCCGAATACGAAGCGGATGCCCGGGACGCGCACGCATGGCCTGAGCTGTACTTCCAGGGCCTCGGCTGGGTGCCCTTCGAACCCACGCCGTCCCGTGGGGTGGTCCCGGACTACGCCACCGAGGCGTCCGTTTCTTCCGTGCCGGACGCGCCGGGCAACAACGACGGCCTGGTGCCTGAGGCCGCACCGGCTGCCACCCCGGCCCCCGGCGCTGCCCCGCCGCCCGCTCCCGGTGCAGGCAACGGTTCCGATGCCATGGCCGCGCTGCTGCCCTGGCTGGCGGGTACTGCCGCTGTACTGGGTGCGGTCCTGCTGGTTGCGGCACCACGCCTGGTCCGTAACGGTATCCGGGCACGGCGGCTGAGGCCGAAGCGCCAGGGCGACGCCGTCCCGCTGGCGTGGAACGAACTGCTCGATCTCGGCGCGGACTACGGCCTGCCGCCCGGGGCCAGCGAGACGCCAAGGGCCTACGCTGTCCGCTTCCGCCGCACATTGCTGGGGGAACCCGGCGGTATGGACGAGCAGGCGCACCAGGCGGTCCGGATGCTGACGACCGGGTTCGAACGGTACCGGTACGGCCGCCCCGACAGCGGCGGCAACCCGGGTTTCCTGGCCGGGGCGGACGTCACGGACGCAGGCACCGGCGTGGCCGCCTTGGAAACCGCGCTCCGCGAGAATGCGCCGCTGATCCGCCGGTTGCGCGCGGCCTGGCTGCCGCCGTCGGTCATGGCGCGCCTGGGCCGTCTGGCGGGCCTTCCCTTCCGGGCGGCGGGAAGGGCGATCCGGAAGACGGCACAAGCCGCGGCGCACCTGCGGACACGGAAGGTGCCGGGCGGCGATTCACTGCCAGGACGCTCCAGGGCCGGAAACTGAAAAGGCGCTGCCGGCCGGTTATCCCGGCCCGCAGCGCCCTGCCGTTTGGGTCCCGGGCTACCCGGCGTACGGGTCGGCGATGCCGATGTACTGGGTGTAGAGGTACTCCTCGAGGCCCTCGAGGCCGCCTTCGCGTCCCAGCCCGGACTGCTTGACGCCGCCGAAAGGTGCGGCGGCATTGGAGATGACGCCGGCGTTCAGGCCCAGCATGCCGGTTTCCAGGCGTTCGCCCATCCGGATGCCGCGGTTGAGGTCCTGGGTGAAGACGTAGGCCACCAGGCCGTACTCGGTGTTGTTCGCCAGCCGGACGGCCTCGTCTTCGGAGGAGAAGGTGATGATCGGGGCGACCGGGCCGAAGATCTCCTCGGCCAGGATCCGGGTGCCCTCAGTGACCCCGGAGAGGATGGTGGGCTGGTAGAAGTAGCCCGGCCCTTCCACCGGTCCGCCGCCCAGCACGGCCTTCGCGCCGGAGGCAACGGCGTCGGAGACCAGTTCGTGGACCTTGTCCCGGCTCTTGGCGTCGATCAGCGGGCCCACCTTGGACTCCGGCTCGGTGCCGCGGGCAGTGGTCATCTCCTTCATCTTCGCGGCAAACTTCTCCGCGAACTCCCCGGCCACCGATTCGTGCACGATGAACCGGTTCGCCGCGGTGCACGCCTCGCCCATGTTCCGCAGCTTCGCCGCCATGGCGCCGGTGACAGCGGCGTCCAGGTCGGCGTCCTCGAAGACCACGAACGGTGCGTTGCCGCCGAGCTCCATGGAGGTGCGCAGCACGGTTTCGGAGGCGTCGGCCAGCAGGCGGCGGCCCACCTCCGTGGAACCGGTGAAGGACAGCTTCCGCAGCCGCGCATCCTTGATCAGCGGCCCGGTGGTGGCACCGGCCGTGGAGGTGGGGATGACGTTCAGGACGCCGGCCGGCAGCCCGGCCTCCATCATGACGGCGGCGAAGAGCTGGGATGTCAGCGGGGTCAGGTTCGCGGACTTCAGCACCATGGTGCAGCCGGCGGCCACGGCCGGGGCAATCTTGCGGGTGGCCATGGCCAGCGGGAAGTTCCACGGCGTGATCAGCAGGCAGGGGCCCACCGGCTTCTTGGTCACCAGCAGGCGGGACTTGCCGTCCGGGGAAACCGAGTAGCGGCCGAACGCGCGGACGGCTTCTTCGGAGAACCAGCGGAGGAATTCGGCGCCGTAGGTCACCTCGCCGCGGGCCTCGGCCAGCGGCTTGCCCATCTCCATGGTCATCAGCAGGGCGAAGTCCTCGGCCCGCTCGGTCACCAGGTCGAACGCCCGGCGCAGGATCTCGCCGCGTTCGCGCGGCGGCACCTTGGCCCAGGACTCCTGCGCGGCCACGGCGGCATCCAGCGCCGCGGCACCATCTTCCGGGCCGGCGTCGGCAATGCTTAGCAGCACCTTCCCGGTGGCAGGATCCTCGACGTCGAACGTCTTGCCCGAAGCGGCGTCGCGCCACTCGCCATTGATGAGTAGCCCGGTGGGAACAGAGGCCAGAAGCCGGCTTTCGCGCTCGGCGCTTACGGCAGGCTGTGCGGTGACAGTCACGATGACTCCCTCGTCAGTAGGGTTGTGGCAGCCCATCGCTGCGGCCGGAGTGACGCGGCTCATTGGGCTGATTAACAGCCACACTACTGCCGGTGCCGCCACGGGTCTACGCCGTTGCGCACTGCCAAAACCCCGGCCTGCTGTGCAGCTGCACAGCCTTCGGGCGCCCCTTGAGGAAACGGTCAGCGGGCGGCGAGGACTGCAGCGTACAGCTCCCGCTTGCTGACCCGCGCGTCGTCGGCCACCGCCGCCACGGCCTCCTTGAGCCGGATGCCCTGGGCCACCAGTTCGTTGACTGCGGCCACGTGGTCCTCGGGGGTGCCCGCCGCCTGCTCGGGCGCCCCGCCCAGGACCACGGCAATCTCGCCGCGGACTTCCGTGGTCTCCGCCCAGCGCAGCAGTTCACCGACCGAGCCCCGGATGACCTCCTCGTAAGTCTTGGTCAGCTCACGGCAGACGGCGACGGGCCGGTCCGCGCCGAACCGCTCGCGCAGCGCCCGCAGCATGGCTTCGAGCCGGTGCGGCGCCTCGAAGAACACCATGGTGCGGCGTTCCCCCGCGAGATCGGACAGGCGCGAGGCGCGTTCACCGGTTTTGCGGGGAAGGAAGCCTTCGAAGCAGAACCGGTCCGTGGGCAGGCCCGACAAGGCCAGCGCGGTAAGGACAGCGGAGGGGCCGGGAACGGCGGTGACGGGAAGTCCTGCGGCGATGGCACCCTCCACGAGCCGGAAGCCCGGATCGGACACTGACGGCATGCCGGCATCGGTGACCATCACCAAGGTGCTGCCGTTGCGGACCTGTTCGAGGAGGTCGGCGGTCCGGGAGGCCTCGTTGTGCTCGTGGTAGCTGATCACGCGGCCTGCGACAGTAACGCCGAGGCTTTGGACCAGCCGGTGAAGGCGCCGGGTGTCCTCCGCCGCCACGATATCGGCCGTGCCGAGCAGCTCAACCAGGCGGGCGGAGGCGTCGCCGGTGTTCCCGATGGGTGTGGCGGCGAGCACAATGCGCCCCGTCGTCGGCGGCGCGGGGGCAGGGAGGGGGCTGGGGTTCGGGTCCACCCACCCAGCCTACTGCTGCCGGGTCTACCAGCCGTAAAAGGTAGCATGGGGCTCGTGACCCAGACCTCGACGCGGCCGGCCGGGGCCGGTGAACCAACCCCGGCAGCTTCCGCCACAAGACCAGGGGCACCCGCGGCCCAGCCCTCCACAACAGCCGGCCGGCCCTGGATCAGCCGGCCCGCCGAGGCGTTCACGGCCGAAGCCCTGCAAGCCAGGCTGCTGGCCGCCGGCCCGGCCTGGCGTGACTATCCGGTGTCGTTGCGGCTTTGGTACGTGCTGGTCCCGGTCCTGACGGCGGTAGTCGGAGGCCTGCTCCGGTTCGTCCGCCTGGAGGTCCCGCACAAGCTCGTTTTCGACGAAACCTATTACGTCAAGGACGCGTACTCGTACCTGGTCAGCGGCTTCGAGCGCAGCTGGCCGGACAAGGCCAACGATTCATTCAATGCAGGCGATCCAACAGTCCTGCTGGACTCACCCGAATATGTGGTCCACCCGCCGGTGGGTAAATGGATGATTGCCGCCGGAATGTGGCTGTTCGGTCCGGACAATCCCTTCGGCTGGCGCTTCGCGGCCGCGCTCACGGGAACACTGACGGTGCTGCTTGTCTCCCTGATCGCCTTGAAGCTCTTCCGTTCGCTTCCCCTGGCCGGCGCCGCCGGCCTGCTCCTCGCCGTCGACGGCCACCACCTGGTGATGTCCCGCACGGCGCTGCTGGACGTCTTCCTGACATTCTGGGTCCTCGCCGCATTCGGCGCGTTGCTGATGGACCGGGACGACGGGCGCCGCCGCCTGGCCCGAAGGCTCGCCCGGGCTGTCGCGGTTAACAGCGGCCAACCGCCGGCCGGCCCGCTGTTGTCGGGTCCCTGGCTGGGCATCCGCTGGTGGCGGGTGGCAGCAGGAGTCTGCATGGGGCTGGCCGTGGGCACCAAATGGTCCGGGCTCTTCTTCCTCGCCGGTTTCGGGCTCCTGACAGTGGTCTGGGACCTGAGTGCCCGGCGCGTTGCAGGTATCCGCGGCTGGATCAGCGGCGGCGTCATCCGGGACGGGCTGCCGGCCTTCGCAAGCATGGTTCCCGTTGCGGCCGTGGTCTATTCAGCCACCTGGACGGGCTGGTTCCTGTCGGACACCGCCTACTTCCGCCACTGGGCCGACAGCAACCCCTCAGCCGAGTGGGGTTGGCTCCCCAACTCCGTCCGCTCACTCATCCACTACCACCTCGAAGCGTACAAATTCCACCAGGGCCTGAGCTCGGAACACCCCTACCAGGCCAGCGCCTGGACGTGGCTGGTCATGGGGAGGCCGACGTCGTTCTTCTATGAATCCCCGCCGCAGGGAACCCCGGGCTGCACCGTGGAGAAGTGCACGTCCGCCATCCTTTCCGTGGGCAACCCGCTGATCTGGTGGTCCGCGGCCATCGCATTGGTGGTCGTGCTGTTCTGGTGGGCCGGGCGCCGGGACTGGCGCGCCGGCGCGGTCCTGGCAGGGGTGGTCGCGGGCTACCTGCCGTGGTTCATGTATCCCGAACGCACCATGTTCTATTTCTACGCCGTGTCCTTCGAACCCTTCCTGGTCCTGGCGCTGGTGTACTGCCTGGGGCTGGTCCTGGGCCGGGCAACCGATCCGCCGTGGCGCCGCCGCTCGGGCCTGTACCTGGTGGCCCTGTTCCTCGCCGCGGCCATCCTGCTGTCGGCGTTCTTCTACCCCATCTGGACCGGGGAGGTCATCCCCTACGTGGACTGGAAAGTCCGGATGTGGATGCCGTCCTGGATCTAGGGCAGGATTGCATGAGACCCCCTGAGGAGCCGCTGCCGCGGCATGGCAGCGGAAACGGAGACCTGCTGTGAGAGAAGCAAGCACGGAACTGCTGGTTGAGCTGGACGCCGACAGCAACGTGACTGACCTGCTGCTGGAGCAGCACACCGCCAATCCCGCGCACGCACTGTACCGGCGGAAGGGTCCCAACGGCTGGGTGGATGTTTCTGCGCAGAAATTCCTGCAGGACATCAGTGCCCTGGCCAAGGGCCTGATCGCCGGGGGCCTGGAGCCCGGGGACACCGTAGCGGTGATGTCGCGGACTTCCTACGAGTGGACCCTCGTGGACTTTGCCATTTGGTTTGCCGGCGGCGTCACGGTGCCCATCTATGAAACCTCGTCAGCGGCCCAGGTTGAGTGGATCATCCGGGATGCCGGGGTGCGCCGGGTCTTCGCAGGCGACCGCGCCACAGTGCAACTCGTGAACAGCGTGGTGTCGGAGTCGGCCGCACTCCGCGACCGCGTGGTCAACGTGGTGCGGATGGATTACGACGGCGTGGCACCGGACCTCGCCAGCCTCGCCGCGGCCGGCGCCGGGGTCGGCGACGCCGAGCTGGAGCGGCACCGGAGCCGAGCCGGGCTGGACGACATCGCTTCCCTGGTTTACACGTCAGGGACCACGGGCAGGCCCAAGGGGTGCGAAATCACGCACGGAAACTTTGCCTTGGTGGCGAAGAACATCGTTGCATTCCTGCCCGAAATCCTCCAGGAGGACCAGGCCCGCACCTTGATGTTCCTGCCCCTCGCCCACGTGCTGGCCCGGGCGGTCCAGGTTGTGTGCCTCACGGCAGGAGCGACCCTGGGACACACCCCCGGCGCGGCGCAGCTGTTGGACGACCTTGGTTCGTTCCGGCCCACGTTCCTGCTGGTGGTCCCCCGGATTTTCGAGAAGGTGCGGGCGGCGGCGGCGCACAAGGCGGCATTGGCGGGCAAGGGCCGGCTGTTCGAGGCCGCATCCGCGGCGGCCATCGACTACTCGCGGGAGCAGGACAGGCAGAGCCGGGGTGAAGGTCCGGGCCCGGGATTGCTGTGCCGCCTGCGGCACGCACTCTACGACCGGCTGCTCTACCCGCGGCTCCAGCAGGCCCTCGGTGGCGAGGTGGGCTACACCGTGTCCGGCGCCAGTCCGCTCGCCCCGGACGACGCCCACTTTTTCCGCGGCGTAGGCATCCCGGTGCTGGAAGGCTACGGACTGACCGAAACCACGGCACCGTGTACGGCGAACACGCCGACCCGGACCAAGGTGGGGACGGTGGGCATTCCCATTCCGGGTACCACTATCCGCGTGGCCGAGGACGGCGAGATCCTGGTCAAAGGCATCGGCGTTTTCAAGGGCTACCACGCGAACCCTGCGGCCAATGCCGAAGCCTTCGTGGACGGTTTCTTCCGCACCGGCGACTTCGGCGTGCTGGACGCCGACGGCTTCCTCACCGTGACCGGCCGGAAAAAGGACCTGCTGGTCACCGCGGGCGGCAAGAACGTGGCCCCCGGGCCGCTGGAGGAGCGGATCCGCGCCCACCAGCTGGTGGGGCATGCTGTGGTTGTGGGCGACGGCAAGCCGTTCGTGTCAGCCCTGCTGACCCTGGATCCGGAGGGTGTCGCCAACTGGCGGTCCGAGCGCGGCCTGCCTCCGCTCCCCCTCCGGGAGGCCACCACGGATCCCCAGGTCCGGGCTGCCGTCCAGGAGGCCGTGGACCATGCCAACCAGCTGGTGTCCAAGGCGGAATCGGTGCGCTCGTTCGCGCTCCTGGATGCTGATTTCAGCGTGGAATCCGGGCACCTGACGCCGTCCCTGAAACTCAAGCGGGCCGTCGTCGTACAGGACTTCCAGGCCGAGATCGCCAAACTGTACGGCTGAGCCGCTAAGCCTCTTCGGCCGCCGCCGTGCGCTCCTTCGGTGCCAGGCCGCGGCGCCGCCTCGTGGGCCAGGTCAGCACCAGGGTCACCAGCGCGG
>JABFWC010000081.1 GCA_013362385.1 Pseudarthrobacter sp. | reverse complement strand
CAGGTAGAACGGCACACCGGACCAGCGGCGGGTGTGGATGTCCACCCGGATCGCGGCGAACGTCTCAGTGGTCGAATCCGCCGGGAAGCCTTCTTCCTCGAGGTAGCCCTGGACCTGCTCCCCGCCCTGCCAGCCGCCGGTGAACTGTCCCCGCGCAGAGTGCGTGGACAGGTCGTCAGGGAGCTTGACGGCGGCCAACACCTTTTCCTTCTCCGCACGGAGGTCATCGGCGTTGAAGGAGATGGGCTCCTCCATCGCGGTCAGGGCCAGCAGCTGGAGAAGGTGGTTCTGGATCACGTCGCGGGCCGCGCCCACGCCGTCGTAGTATCCCGCCCGGCCGCCGGTACCGATGTCCTCGGCCATGGTGATCTGGACGTGGTCCACGTAATTGGCGTTCCACAACGGCTCGAACAACTGGTTCGCGAACCGCAACGCCAGGATGTTCTGCACCGTTTCCTTGCCCAGGTAATGGTCAATCCGGAACACGGCATCCGGCGGGAACACCGACTCCACAATGTCGTTCAGCTTCCGGGCGGACTCAAGGTCATGCCCGAACGGCTTCTCGATCACCACCCGCCGCCATTTGTCACCCTCGGCCTGCGCCAGGCCGTGCTTGGACAGCTGGCGGCAGACCTGCTCAAACGCCTTCGGCGGAATCGACAAATAAAACGCGTGATTCCCCCGCGTTCCGCGGACGTCGTCGAGTTCCTTGATGGTCTCGCCGAGGCGCTCGAAAGCACCGTCGTCGTCGAACTCGCCCTGGACAAAACGGATGCCCTCGGACAACTGGTTCCACACTGCCTCATCAAAAGGCGTCCGGGCGTAGGCCTGCACCGAGGCCTTCACCTGGCCCGCGAAATCAGCATCACTCCACTCACGCCGGCCAAACCCCACCAACGCGAAACTCGGCGGCAACAACCCACGATTAGCGAGATCATACACCGCCGGCATCAACTTCTTCCGCGCCAAATCACCCGTCACCCCAAAAAGGACCAACGACGACGGCCCGGCAATCCGGTTCAAACGACGATCACGCGGATCACGCAACGGATTACGCCCGCGGCCCGCGCCTTTCCTGCCGTATTCAGTTTCTGGCATGTTGCTTCTGTGCCTTAGCTTTCGGTTGCGGATGCGCGGGTGGACAGGGCAGCGACGACGTCCTGCAGCTGCGCCACGCCGGCGGCGCGGTCAGTGAGGTGGAGGCGAAGCACGGGACGGCCGTGCTCAGCCAGGACCTGGGCGTCCCCTGCCGCCTGGGCGGCGATGAGCTGGCCGAAGGTGAAGGGACGGTCCGGGATGGCAAGGTCTTCCGCGGAAGCGGCCGTGACCTGCAGGAACACCCCAATGGCCGGGCCCCCCTTGTGGAACTGGCCAGTGGAGTGCAGGAAGCGGGGACCCCAGCCGAAGGTCACCGGACGGCCGGTGACTGCGGCCAGCTCATCACGGATGCCTTCCAGCTGCGCGAAGGCCAGCCGGTCAAAGTACGCCTGGACGCTGAGGTAGCTGTCGGGCTGGAGGGTAGCCAGGAGGGCACGGACGGCATCTTCGGCAGTAGCGGCACCGCCCAGCCACTCGCCGCCGCGCACCTCGATGGCGCCGTCGACGAAGGCTGCCGGGGTAGGCTCGGGCTGGGCGTCCAGGAGTCCCCGGGCGGCCACCTTGGCGGCTTCGACGTCGGGCTGGTCGAACGGGTTGATGCCCAGCAGCCGGCCGGCCACTGCGGTGGCGAACTCCCACACCATCATCTGGGCCGCGAGGCCGCCTGCGATGGCAACTTCGTCTTCGCCAAGTTCAACGTCGGCGTCTGCACCCACCAGGCGCACCACCAGGACGTCGTCCGCACCGGTCTTAACCTCGGGGGAGGAAGGGCCGGCCACGACCGGCAGGACACCGGTCCCCAGCTTGCCGGTGGACTCGGCGATGAGCTGTTCCGCCCAGTCGGCGAAGCCCACGATCCCGGAGCCGTCCTCGACAATCACGATCTTGTTGCGCAGCGGGGTGGTTCCGCCCAGGGCCGTACCAAGCGCCAGGCCGATATTCTCCGGTGCGTCCTCGTTGAGGACCTCGGCTGCTTCCTCGGCCTCGTCCAGGAACGCCTGGATGTCCACGCCGGCCAGGCCCGAGGGCACCAGGCCGAAGGCGGTCAACGCGGAGAAACGGCCGCCGACGTTGGGGTCGGCGTTGAAGACGGCACGGTAGCCTGCTTCGCGGGAGGCTTTGTCCAGTGGGGAACCGGGGTCGGTGACAATAATGATGCGGCTCCTGGCGTCGATCCCGGCGTCATTGAATGCCTTCTCGAAGACCCTCCGC
>JABFWC010000238.1 GCA_013362385.1 Pseudarthrobacter sp. | reverse complement strand
TGAGGCAAAAACAGCGTAGCCGGGCACGGCATGTTCCTCTCCGGCGGGTCCGGCCGGGGACTCGATCGGGCCGAGCCGCCCCAGCCTGCTTCCGGCCTCGCCCAGGTCCCTGGCGGTGCCCATGAACTGGCGGAACAGGCGGATGCCCAGCAGCAGGTAGAACAGCAACGACAGCGCAACGAGCGCCACCCATATCAGGATCCAGGACCACCAAGGCATGCTGGAAAGTCTATCCGCCGTAGCGCGCCAGCGAGGCCGCGAGCCAGTCCCGTGCCGCCCGGGCAAGGTCGGCAGGCGCCAGGATCCGTGCAGAACCCCCATGCTGTGCCACGAACATCGGCAGCCAGGCAGTGTCACCGAAGCGGATGTCGGCGACCAGTCCGCCGTCGGGTAGTTCGGCAACGCGCTCGGCGTAATAGTCCTCCGCCAGTCCCCGGCCCTGGCGGGTGAGCTGCAGCGTGACGGTGGTGTCGTCGTCGTTGGCGGTGAAAAGTTTCGCGGGCACTCCCCCGGCGGGCAGGTCCGGCGAGGTGCTGGCCAGCCCGTTGGGGTGCACGTCCTGGACACGGTCCAGGCGGAAGTTCCGCAGTCCGTCCACCCGGTGGCACCAGGCTTCGAAGTACCAGGTGTTGTCCAGCGAATAGAGCCTCAGGGGGTCCACGTCACGCTCGGTGACGGCGTCCCGCTGCGGCGAAAAGTACGTCAGGTGCAGTTGCGAACGTGATTCGATGGCACTGCGCACCGTGGCGTGCGTTGCGGCGTCCGCCGGCGCCACCTGCGGGCCTGCGATCGACGCTGCCTGCAGGCCTTGCTCGCCGGCTGCCGCCAGCAGTTTCAGGGTGACGGATTCCAGCGCCCCGCCGCCGGGGAGGTCCGGCAGCCCGTTGAGGGTCTCCAGCCCCGTCAGGAGGGCGCAGGCTTCCTCAACGGTGAAGCGGACGGGCCTCGTCAGGTCAAGGTCCTGGGTGATGAAGACGTGGTCGTCCTCCCATTGGATGTCCAGGAGGTCATCGGGGTAGCCCTCCGGCAGCCCCGAGCAGATGAGGATGCGAAGGTCCGCTTCCAGCTGTTCCCTGCTGACGCCAAAATGCGCGGCGACGTCCTGGATGTGGAGCCCCTGGTTATGGACCAGGAAAGGAACGAGCTGGAGCATGCGCCTAAGCTGGTCCTCCGAAGTGCCTTTCGAGGCCGCCCGCGGACGGATGACCGGAAATGCGTAGTCGGGTGCGGGCGATGCGCTGAAGTCGGCCGCGGCGCGCAGCCGCCGCCGTACCGCCTCGGTGATCACGGCCGGGGCAACGGCCACGGCGTCGGGGCCGTAGGAGGCCAACTCTTCCGCCAGGCCTTCGGGGTCCCGGTACTCCAGGCCGAGCCGGTCATAGCCGGCGGCGGGAGCGCCCGGCACCCCGTCCGGCAGGCTATCCAGTGCCCGGCGGCGGAGCGCCAGCAGGCGCCCCTGCTTGACATCCACGACGGCGGTGCGGAGCGGCAGTTCGGGCAGGCGGCCCAGTTCCTCCCGGATGTTGAAGTCCGCCGGCGGCGCGTACTGTTCTTTGGCCAGGGTAGTGACCGCGCTGGTCATCCGGGACAGCCGGAAATGGCGGACCGCGTTCCGTCCGCGGTCGTGCCCCACCAGGTACCACTGGCCGAAGCGGCTGCCCAGGCCCCAGGGCTCGACCGTCCGCAGTTCCTCCCTGCCCGTTGTGCCGGCGAGGTACCTGAAGGTCACAGGGTGCCTGGCATGCATGGCGGCGACGATATCGTCGAAGGCCTGTCCGGCAGGCTTGATCCGGGGTTGCACGCCCGCCGGGAGTTCGACGTCGGCGAGCCGCGCGGACGCCTGGAGTTTCCGCACCGCGCTGCGGGCCGCTGTCCCCAGGGCCGCACGTTCCCAGAGCTGCGAGGCGAGCAGCAGGACCGTCCATTCCTCCGGTCCGAGCTGGACGTCGGGGAGCCGGTTGGACTCCTTGCCGATCCGGTACCGCGTGGTTGCCGGATCGTCCTCGCTCCAACCGAGGTCGGTCAGCGTCTCGACCTCGAATCCCATGTCCCGCAAGTCGTTTTTATCCCGTTCGAACATGCGGCCGAAGGCGACGTCGTTGCCCGAGTCGTCGTGGTAGATCTTTTCGCGCAATTCGCTGCGGCGCAGCCCGTAACGGGTGTTCAGCAGGGCAATCAGCAGGTTGAGGAGTCGTTCAGTGCGGGGTACGGACACGTTCGCTACGTTACTAAACTCCCCGGGGGAACGCAGAAGGCGCGGCAGCACCGGGAGTGCATCCCGGTGCTGCCGCGCCTCGTGCTGCGGCCTGC
>JABFWC010000133.1 GCA_013362385.1 Pseudarthrobacter sp. | reverse complement strand
CTCGCGCACCGCTCGGGTGGATGCCACCTTCACCGGCTCCTACACGGCGGTTGCGGACCAGTTGGCGGAGTACGCCCGGGTGGGTGCGGTGGACGGGTTCAACATCTCGCCCTGGCTGGTTCCTACCGGGCTGGACGATATCGTGAACCACCTGGTGCCGGAGCTGCAGGAGCGCGGCGTCTACCCCACTGAGTACCGGGGCAGCACACTGCGTGAGCACCTGGGGCTGGAGACGCCGGTGCCTTCCGCTGACGAGACTGTCGAGTCGGTCCGCGCCTGATGCGTATGTCCGGCTTGGCTGGGAGGGATGACGACGGCGGCGGGGCGGGCGCCGTCGTCGACCCTTCCGTGGGTGCCTCCTCGGAGATTTCTTCCGGCGGGACTGCCAGGCTTCAGCTGACGGTGTGGGAGCAGTGGCTGTAGGGCTGCCGCTGCCCGCCAGTTCGGTCACGGAGGGGCTAGTCGGTCTCCGGACCCTGGCAGTAGAAACAACGGCCGGTCTCGCAGTCTTCTGCTGCCGCCTGCTCAGTTTGGCGTTCACTCATTGCGGATCCTTTCGGTGGGGATTTTGATATGGGGCGTTTGACGACCGGCAAGAGTTCGCCCAGGGCCCCTGCGGGGTCCTGGGCGAACAACTTGAGGATGGTCCGGGGCCTAGTGGGCCAGGGCCGGCTCGGCCAGCTGTGCCTTCTCTGCCTCCGTGGGCACGAAGCCCGCCTGAAGCTCGGAGCGGAGCTTGGCCATGTCCAGCTCGCCCTGCCATTTGGCGATGGCCACGCAGGAAACGATGTTGCAGACCGTGCTGGTGAGGGCGCGGGCCTCGCTCATGAAGCGGTCGATGCCGACGATCAGCGCCACGCCGGCGACGGGAAGGGTGGGCATGACCGTCAGTGTGGCCACCAGGGCCACGAAACCGCTTCCGGTAACGCCCGCCGCGCCTTTGGAGGTCAGCAGCATCATGCCGAGCATCAGCAGGATCTGGCCCCAGCTGAGGTGGATGTCGCAGGCCTGGGCGATGAACATCGAGGCCAGGGTCAGGTAGATGGCGGTGCCCGTGAGGTTGAAGGAGTAGCCGGTGGGGACCACGAGGCCCACTACGCTGCGGGCGCACCCGACGCGTTCGAGCTTGGACAGCAGGCGCGGCAGGACGGGTTCGCTGGAGGAGGTTGCGAGGACGATGAGGAATTCGTCCTTGAAGTAGCGCAGGATCTGCCACAGGCTGAAGCCGGTCATCTTGGCCAGGATGCCGAGGCCCACTACCACGAAGACGATGCATGCGGCGTAGAAGGAAAGGATCAGCATTCCGAGGTTTCCGATGGAGTGCGCGCCGTACTTGCCAACGGTGAACGCCATGGCCCCGAAGGCTCCCAGCGGGGCGACCTTCATGATGTAGCCGAACATGATGAAGAGCAGCTTGTTGAAGCTGTTGACGACGTTCAGTGCCTGCTGGCCCGGGGCGCCGAGCCTGCTGAAAGCGAATCCGCACAGCATTGCAATGACCAGCACGGGCAGGACTTCACCGTCGGCGAAGGCTCCGACGAACGTGGTGGGGATGATGCTCAGAATGAAGTCCACGGGGTTGCTGCTGGGCAGCTTCGTGGTGTACTTCTCGGCGACGGAGGAGTCGAGGTGCGCGGGATCGATGTGCATCCCGGCCCCGGGCTGGAACAACGTTACCGCGGCCAGGCCCAGGGCCAGGGCGAGTGCCGTCAGGGTGTAGAACAGGCCAAGTGAGCGGACCAGGGTGGGGCCCACCTTCCTGGTGTCCCGCAGGGAGGTGATGCCTCCCACGATGGTGCAGAACACGATAGGGGCGATCATGAACTTCACGAGTTTCACGAATCCGTCGCCGATGGGCTTGAGGGATGCGCCGAGGTCCGGCCACAGTGCGCCGACAACGACGCCGATCGCGACTCCGATGAGTACCTGGACATACAGGTGTCCGAGGATGGATTTGATCTTCATTGAACAACTTCCTGGTTGGTGCGGCCCCTTAATGATGGGGCAAAGAGATGGGGGTTTTAGGCGGACAGCTCGGCGGCCGGGGCCACGTCGATATCTGCGGTGGCGATGTGTCGGGCTGCCCGGTGGAGGGCCACTTCGCTGACGGCGCCGGTGTCATCGGTGATGATGTCGGCGGTGATGACGCCGGCGGGCGTCCCGATCCGCAGTACGCGGGGACCTCCGGCGGTGGAAGGCTGGCCTGCCGCTTCGGCTACCACCGATGACGGCTGTGAGGCCGCCAGGGCAACTGCCACGGCTGAGGTCAGGCCGATGGCGGGGTGGGGTGCGAGCATGGACAGCATCCGCACCCGCACGTCGTGGCTGTC
>JABFWC010000483.1 GCA_013362385.1 Pseudarthrobacter sp. | reverse complement strand
CGCATCCATGTGGAAAAGAGGGGGGTTGCCGGGGAGGCCTCCCGAGCCTCATTCCCTGGCCGGGATCAGGAAGCCGTCGCGCACCAGATTGGCCACATCGGTCAGGAGGGCGTGCCGGAAGGAACCGCCGTCGAACCCTTCGCCCGGGCCCGTTCCGCCGTCGGATGCACCGCCCAGCAGCGCCTCCAGCGCGCCGGCGATCTGACCGGCGGTCAGGTCGCCGTCGCACGCGGAGACGAAGCCTGCAAGTTCGGTGCTCAGCAGGTTGGTGCGGCGCAGCCCGGCGCCCTGCCGCAGCAGGATTACCCCCGGGTGCTCGGCGCCCGGCCGCTGGTGGCGTTCCTCGGTGACGTCGTCGGCCACCAACAGATGCACGTCCTCCAGGCTGTGCGCTGCCAGCCAGTCATGGCGCTCGACGGCGGCGCCCAGGTGGGGCCCGATGGGCTGCTCAATGGGGTAGGTGATTTCCTCGAAGCGGCTAAGCGCGGCCGGCACCGAAGCCTGTGCACCGGCAGCGGGGCGACGCAGCCACACCATGCCGAAGCCGACCCCTTCAACGTTCCGCGACGCGAAGTCTGCAAGGTAGGCCGCATAGGCATCCCGGTAGTGCGCACGGTCCCGGGACTCGGAGGCGTCCTGCAGCCAGGTTTCGGCGTATTGTTCGGGACTGACCTGCTCGCGCTGGATGAACCAGGCGTCTACGCCGGGCCGCACCCACGATTGCGGCCGTTCCTGCCATTCGGTGCCGGCGGGGACCTCCCAGTTGCCGAGCATCTGGGCGGTGCCGCCGGGAGCGAGGACGCCGGGCAGGTCGGCGACGAGGGCGGACACGATCCCGTCGCCGGGCAGGCCGCCGTCGCGGTAGGTGAACTGGTCCGCCGCGTCCTCGCCGGCGCTGCGCGGGGTGATGACGAAGGGCGGGTTGGAAACCACCAGCCCGAACTCCTCGCCGGCAACTGGTTCCAGCAGCGAGCCCAGGCGCAGGCTCACCCGCTCGTCGAGCCGCTCCGGGTCCACGGAGAGGGCTTCGGCGTTGAGCAGGATGTTGAAGCGGGCGTAGGCAAGGGCCCGCTCGGAGATATCGGTGGCCGTCACGTGCTCGCAGTGGTGCAGCAGGTGGAACGCCTGGATGCCGCAGCCGGTACCCAGGTCCAGTGCCCGGGCGGTGTACCGGCGGATGGTGGTCTGCACCAGCGTGGTGGAGGCCTGGCCGATGCCCAGGACGTGGTCGTGCCTGAGGACCCCAGCCTGCTGGTGGGCCGCGAGGTCGCTCGCAACCCACAGTTCCGCGCCGCCGCTGCCGTCCTCGTTGGCGTCCCAGCCGTAGGGCCGCAGGTCCGCCCTGGCGGTAAGCAGCGACGTGCCGGGGACGGGCTGCACCAGCCCCAGCGCCTGCAGGCCGTCCGCCCGGAGCCCTGGCAGGGCGTCGTCGAGCGTGTCCCGTTCCTGCGGCTCGGCCAGCAGCCAGAGTCGGACGACGGCGGCGAGCGGCGCTGCGCCGTTGTCAGCCCGGACGGCCTTTTCTGCCGCGAGCATCGCGGGGATGACCTGGTCCCGGTTCAGTGCCGCGGAGGCCGTTGGGCCCAGGAGCCGGGCCACGCCGTCCAGCGTGTAGTCCAGCCGGCGCAGGTCCGCGGCGAGCGCGGTGAGCAGTTCCGGGGCATCGCTGCGGGGGGCGTCGGGGGTGTTGCCGGCGGTGAACTCGTACGGGGATCTAGGCACCGCTCAAGTTTAGTCCGGCCTGGCGGCGGGGTACGGTGGACCCATGCCTACCCGCCTTTCCCTGCTTCCGCGCGCCCGACGCACCTCCGGAGGGGCGCATTGCTCGACCCGGGCCGCCGTCGCTGCCGGCCTGCTGGGCCTCGGCACTGTCTTTGGACTGGCGGCATGCGCGTCGCCGGTTTCGGTGGAGAATGCAGATGTTCCAAAGTGGCGGGCCACCGCGCTGCCCGAGGCGCCGGGCGTTGTGCTCCAGGATTCGGGGAAGATCCTCAACCGGAACCGCACCGCGCAGCAGGCGGCCAACGTTCCGGCCGGCAGGTATACGCTCACGCTGGTGTGTGACGGCAGCGGCAAGGCCTTCTTTAATGTGACCCTGGACGGCAAGGCGGTGGCGGAAGCCGGGGCAGCCTGCAACGGCAGCAAGGAGACCACCAGGATCACGGTGCCCGCGGCCGGCCGGGTGGAAATCAGCGGCGCCAGCGTGGATGCGCCGCTCCTCTACGCGTACCAGCTGGCGCCGGCGCAATAACCGCCAGCCGGCTCTGGCCCGGCCGCGGGATGCGGGCCTAGAGTCGGACTATGCCCAGTGTGCGGAGGATCTCCGCGCCCCGTC
>JABFWC010000220.1 GCA_013362385.1 Pseudarthrobacter sp. | reverse complement strand
AGCGCAATCATCATCGGCCCGGACGTGTCCGTAGTGATCTGCCACCCTGAACCGCTTGCGTGCTGCATCCGAAGTCCTTCCCTGGCGTACTGTGGCGGGGCCGGCGGACGGGTCTGCCTGCCCGGCTATCAGTCTATTCCCGCTGGCCATCCACGGTAACGCCGGTCACGTGGCCAGGCCGTCAAGGTGCCGGTCCAGAACGTCGCGGCACATCTGCGCCGTCATCCAGCCCGGCTGCAGCAGGGCGTGCAGGCACAGGCCGTCCAGGGTGGCCAGGAGCCGCTCCGCCTCAAGCACCAGGCTTTCCTGCGGTTCGTCCTCCGGCAGCAAAGCAGCGACGACGCCACCCACTATGGCGGCAACCTCCCGGTGGCTCCGGTCGGCTTCGACGTAAAGAAAAGCCTTGATCCTGGCCGCGTTCTTGAACGCCAGCCACGCGCACACCTCCACCGCGCTCTCACCGTCCAGGGGCAACATACCGCCCAGAAGGGTTAAAACGGCCTCCCGCTGTTCGCCACTCCCCGGGGCGGCGGCGTGGACCGCCGGGAGCAGCGGAGCAAGGCGCCGGAGGACGCGGTCCACCACGGTGGAGAAAGAGAAGGCCAGCAGTTCGTCGCTGCCGGCAAAATAGTGCCGCACCGATCCCACGGCCAGGCCTGCCTCGTCGGCTACTTCCCGCAGCGACGCCCGTTCCAGTCCGTCAACGGCAATGATGCGCAGCACGGCATCGACCACGTCCTGGCGCCGGACGTCTGCATCAACTATTTTGGGCACCATCCTTATTAGCACACTTGTGCTTCTATTGCCGTGTCACATGGCGCCCCGGCATCCGGAACACAGGGGCGGCGAAGACGCGCTGTGGGATAGCGTTGGGGGCATGAAAATCTTGGTTACAGGGGGCACCGGCTACATCGGTTCCCACACCGTCCTTTCCCTGCAGGAAGCCGGCCATGACGTGGTCGTCGTCGACAACCTCGTGAACTCAAGCGAGGAATCGCTGCGGCGTGTGGCCGAGCTCAGCGGAAAGGCCGCCGAATTCCACAACGTGGACCTTGTAGACGAGGCCGCGGTGGAAAAGGTCTTCGCCGGCGGCGGCATCGACGCCGTCATCCACTTCGCCGGCCTGAAGGCGGTTGGGGAGTCAGTGCGGGAGCCGCTGAAGTACTACTACAACAACCTCGTAGGCACCCTGAACCTGATCCGTGTCATGGACCGGCACGAGGTCCGCTCCATTGTCTTCAGCTCCTCCGCGACGGTCTACGGCGAGCACAACCCCATCCCCTACATCGAGAAGATGGAAATCGGGGCCAACAACCCCTACGGGCGCACCAAGGAGCAGATTGAGGACGTCCTCTCCGACCTCGGCGCAGCCGACCCGCGCTGGCACATAGCCCTGCTGCGCTACTTCAACCCCGTGGGCGCCCACCCCTCCGGCCGCATCGGCGAGGACCCGCAGGGCATCCCCAACAACCTGGTTCCGTTCATCGCCCAGGTGGCGGTGGGCCGCCGTGAAAAACTCATGGTCTTCGGCGGAGACTACGACACCCCCGACGGCACCTGCCTGCGCGACTACATCCACGTCGTTGACCTGGCAGGGGGCCACGTGGCCGCACTGAACTATGTCGCAGCCCGCACCGGCGTGTTCCGCTGGAACCTCGGCTCGGGCAAGGGCTCATCGGTCCTGGAGGTCCTGCGCTCGTTCGAAAAGGCTGTGGGCAGGCCGATCCCCTATGAGATCACCGACCGCCGGGCCGGGGACCTTCCCGCGTTCTGGGCGGACGCCTCCTCCGCCTTTGCCGACCTCGGCTGGTCCACCACCAAGACCGTGGACCAGATGTGCGAGGACCACTGGCGCTGGCAAAAGAACAATCCCCAAGGCTACTCGTCCTGACCCTCCCCCATCCATTGCTGCGTAACTGTCGTTTTGACCCCTCAAAACGACAGTTACGCAGCAGCGGATGGGGATTAATGCGGAACAGCCGCCCACCTTTGGAAGGTGGGCGGCCGTCGTCGTAATTGCTGCTCCGCCGCGGTACCGCGAAGGATCAGCGGGCGGGGTAGTCGCGCTCCGGTTCGCCGATGTAGAGCTGGCGCGGGCGGCCGATCTTCGTGTTCGGGTCGCTGATCATTTCGCGCCACTGGGCAATCCAGCCCGGCAGGCGGCCGATGGCGAACAAGACGGTGAACATCTTTTCCGGGAAGCCCATGGCCTTGTAGATCAGGCCGGTGTAGAAGTCCACGTTCGGGTAGAGCTTGCGCTGGATGAAGTAGTCGTCGTTCAGCGCCTTCTCTTCGAGGCGCAGGGCGATGTCCAGCAGTTCGTCGTTGCCGCCGAGC
>JABFWC010000163.1 GCA_013362385.1 Pseudarthrobacter sp. | reverse complement strand
GTCCGCGCGCACATCGACGACCTCGCCTCCAGCGACATCCCCGCCTACGGCATCTCCACCGGCTTCGGCGCCCTGGCCAACCGGCACATCCCCAATGAGCTGCGCACCCAGCTGCAGAAGTCGCTGATCCGCAGCCACGCCGCCGGGATGGGCCCGGCCGTGGAGCGCGAGGTGGTCCGCGGGATCATGTTCCTGCGCGCCAAGACCCTCGCGTCGGGCCGCACCGGCGTCCGCCCGGTGGTCCTGCAGACCATGGTGGACGTCCTCAATGCCGGCATCACCCCGGTGGTCCGTGAGTTCGGCTCGCTCGGCTGCTCCGGCGACCTCGCCCCGCTGTCGCACTGCGCCCTGGTGCTCATGGGTGAAGGTGAGGCGGAAGGGCCCGACGGCGTCACTTACGGCGGACGCGGGGAGCGCCCCGTCGCAGAGCTGCTGGCGGAACACGGCATCGAACCGGTCATCCTCGCTGAGAAGGAAGGCCTGGCGCTGGTCAACGGCACCGAGGGCATGCTGGGCATGCTCCTGATGGCCATCGCGGACCTTCGCCGGCTGCTCACGACGGCGGACATCACCGCCGCGCTCAGCGTCGAGGCGCTGCTGGGCACCGACCAAGTGTTCCTGCCGGAACTGCACGCCGCCCTGCGCCCCCACCCGGGCCAGGCTGCCAGCGCGGACAACATGCTGCGCGTGCTCTCGGATTCACCCATCGTCGCTTCCCACAAGGTGGGGGACTCCCGGGTGCAGGACGCCTACTCGCTGCGCTGCGCCCCGCAGGTGGCGGGCGCCGTCCGCGACACCGTCGACCACGCCGAACTGGTGGCTACCCGTGAGCTGGCGGCCGCCATCGACAACCCGGTGGTCCTGCCGGACGGGCGCGTGAGCTCCAACGGCAACTTCCACGGCGCTCCGGTGGCATACGTCCTGGACTACCTGGCCATCGCAGTCGCGGACCTCAGCTCGATCGCCGAACGCCGCACGGACCGGATGCTGGACCCGGCCCGCTCCCACGGGCTCCCCGCCTTCCTCGCGGCCGACCCGGGCGTGGACTCCGGCCTGATGATCGCCCAGTACACCCAGGCGGGGCTGGTCTCGGACAACAAGCGGCTGGCCGTCCCGGCATCCGTCGACTCCATTCCGAGCTCTGCGATGCAGGAGGACCACGTGTCCATGGGCTGGCACGCGGCACGGAAGCTGCGCAAGGCGGTGGAGAACCTGCGCCGCGTCCTGGCCATCGAGCTGGTGACATCGGCACGGGCCCTGGACATCCGGACCCAGCTGTCAGGAGGGGTCCTGACACCGGGACCTGCAGGCGCTGCCGTTGTAGCAGCCCTCCGCGAAGTGGTGGAAGGACCCGGCACGGACCGGTTCCTGTCGCCAGAGCTGGAAGCGGCGGACCGTCTGGTCGCTTCGGGTGAAGTGTGCGCGGCGGCCGAATCCGCCGTCGGGCCGCTTGCCTGAAACCGAAGAATCTTCAGCGCCTGCACTGCTTTTGCCCGAAGGGCGGAATTCCCTGCGCCGCGGCCCGCCGCCGCGCAGGGAGTGTAGTAGAACTGAAGATGTAGTGAAAGTCACATCAAGGAAGCTGTGGCGGTAGAACGATACAAAGGGGTAGAAGTTCAAATGAAAGCACGTGGGGCGGTCCTGTCGAGGCGCAATGCCCATTCCGCTACGGTCGCCGACTGGAAATCCCTCCAGGCCGGGGACCGTGTCGAGATCATCAAGCATGCGCATGTGGTGGCAGCCGGGGAAGTGGAAGAGGTATCGCAGAGCGGAAACGTCCTGTGGCTCGTGCCCGCCGGACCATCAGGTTCAGCGGACAAGGAACTCTTCCTGAAGTCCGACGGCGTCCAGGTCCGCCGCGGCTAGCGGTCCCGCCAGTACCAACGGAAAATCCCCGTCCTGCCTTCCGGGCAGGACGGGGATTTTTGCTTGCAGGCGTGAGGTCGACCGGGCGCCGCACGGCCTGGCAGGCGCATGGGATCAGGCGGCGATGGACTCGTACGTCTCGCCGAAAGGTACCGATTCGTCCAGTGCGACGGTGTAGCGGCCCGGGTGGATGCGTGTGACCAGGATGCCGCATGCGGCTTCCTTCGCTGCCACCTCAATTAGCTCCGCGACCGCCTCTTCCAGTCCGGCATGCACCTCGCTTGCGCTGGAGAATTCCAGGCTGATGGACCGGACCGCCTCTGCTTCCACGGGCTCGGCAGCGGCCGGGATGCGCTCCAAAGTGGCTGTACTCATGTGCTGAACTTTCTGTGTTTCGTGCCTAAGGGCAGCACCATTCTACCGGCTGCTCCCCGCATATGTCAGATATCTGCCCTATTTCGGCTTCCCTAG
>JABFWC010000148.1 GCA_013362385.1 Pseudarthrobacter sp. | reverse complement strand
GACACGGTGGGCCTGCGCACCGCACTGATTCCTTCCGTGGTTTCGGAGACGGTGATCTGGTCCGTGGTGCCGCACGTGTCCTACCAATGGCTGCTTCCCCTCGTGTTCGTGGGCGGCCTGTTGACGCTTCCCATCTTCAGCGTGGTGCGCCAGTGCCTGGTGGTCCTGGAGGACAGCGAACAGCGCCGCACCGCGTTCGCCCTGGACGCCATCAGTACCGAAGTCGTGTTCATGATCGGTCCAGCCGTTGGCGCCGTCGCGGCCACCAGCGGCTTCACGATTGCCGGCCTGACCGTGGTGGGGGTCTGCACTTCCGCCGCGGGGCTGTTCCTGATGTGGTTCAACCCGCCCACCCGCAGCCCGGAGGAAACACCGGAAAGCGTGGAGGACCGGCACCGGGCCGCGGAGGCCGCCGTCGTGTCCGCCGCCCCTGCCCACGTGCAGGAAGCTGCCGCGGAGCTGGTCCCGGCCGGGTCAGCGGGTCCGTCCGGGCTGCGGGCCAGAGTGGCCGGCAACTTCGCCTGGTTCACGTCCACAGTCGGCGCGCTGTTCGCCGTCGCGGCCGGCGCGGGGATGGTCCTGAGTGGAACGGACGTGGGCATCGTCGCCGCGCTGCAGATCGGCGGGCGCCAGGGCGAAATCGGCATCGTGTTCCTCTTTTGGTGCGCGGCATCCGTGGTCGGCGGGCTCCTGTACGGGGCCATGCACCGCCCCGTAGCTCCGGTCATCCTGCTCCTTGGCATGGCCGCGCTGACCCTGCCCATGGCGTTCGCCCGGGACACCTGGACCCTGGCCTTCGTCTCGCTGCTGCCCGGCATCCTGTGCGCGCCGGTGCTTTCCGCCGCATCCGAAAAGGTCGCGGACCTGGTACCGGAGGAACGACGCGGGGAGGCCATGGGCTGGTACGGCTCGGCCCTGACCGCGGGCGTGGCCCTGGGTTCGCCGCTAGCCGGCATTTTCATCGACGTGATGGGGCCGTCCGGCGGGTTCGTCTCGGTAGGGGTTGCCGGGGTGGCGCTGTGCCTCGTCGGCCTGGTCCTCCAGCAGCGCCGCCGGGCAGCGGCCTAAGATCGCCGCCCGGCGTGGTAGTCCGCCCAAAATCCGCACTGGTTAAAGCACGACGGCGGGACGGCCTCCAAAGGCCGTCCCGCCGTCGGGCGTTGCGTGGGGGAGTGCCGCGTTAGTTCACTGCCCCGGTGTACTTTTCCCCGGGGCCCTTCCCGGGCGCGTCCGGGATCAGTGACTCTTCGCGGAAGGCCAGTTGCAGGGACCGCAGGCCATCACGCAACGGGCCGGCGTGCTGCGAGCCGATCTCCGGGGCGGCTGCCGTGACCAGGCCGGCCAGGGCGGTGATCAGCTTCCGGGCCTCGTCAAGGTCCTTCAGCTCGGCCGCGTTGTCCTCGGCGGCGAGGCCGAGCTTGACGGCTGCGGCGCTCATGAGGTGGACGGCCGCCGTGGTGATGACCTCGATGGCGGGAACTTCCGAGATGTCACGGATCTGCGCGGAAACGTCGGGGGCGGCGCCGGCTCCATCCCCGGCGGGCTCGAAAACGTACGAATTACTGTCTGGGGTGCTCATACTGGTAAGCTTGACACAGACCGACTGGATGTCGTTATTTCAGGGATTGTCCCAAACAATCAGGTTCCCAGCAGCGCTTCGCGGCGTTGACGGGAATTTTTTCTGTAGAATGGCATGCAGTTTGCAAGCGGAGTTCTCTCCCACCCGCGTCAGCCGTTGTCCCGAAGGTTCCCCGGAACCGTTCATGGACGCAAGGTTGCCGGGTACCAGGTTGGGCATCGGGCCGGACATGTTCCGGAGCCGTGCACGCGCATCCAGCACATGGACGCGCAACCACACCTATTGAGGCCTTCGATTGCTCCGGCAATTGGGGGCCTTCTCTGTTTGCCGGAAGACAACAACAAACACAGGAGCTTTAACATTAGCGAGCCAAGAATCAATGAGCGTATCCGCGTCCCCGAGGTGCGGCTGGTCGGCCCTGCAGGTGAACAGGTAGGAATCGTCCGTATTGAGGATGCCCTGCGCCTGGCTGCCGAGTCCGACCTGGATCTCGTTGAAGTTGCACCTCAGGCGAAGCCTCCGGTGTGCAAGCTGATGGACTTCGGCAAGTACAAGTACGAGGCGGCGGTCAAGGCACGCGAAGCCCGGAAGAACCAGACGAACACCGTTCTGAAGGAAATCCGCTTCCGCCTCAAGATCGACACCCACGACTACGAGACCAAGCGCGGCCACGCCCTGCGCTTCCTCGGCGCCGGGGACAAGGTCAAGGCCATGATCCAGTTCCGTGGCCGTGAGCAGCAGCGTCCGGAGATGGGCATC
>JABFWC010000376.1 GCA_013362385.1 Pseudarthrobacter sp. | reverse complement strand
GAATCATTCGCCAGGTGGGAAAACTACTGCTGGGGGGACGGGCCTGCTCAGGCGAACCAGCACTAAAACAGCGGCGGCGGTCGCTGCGGGAAGCCTGCTGCTGACAGGCGGCGGCGTGGCGTTCGCAGACACAATCTCGAACAGTGTGGATGCCACAGTTGATGCGACGGCCGAGATCATGCCACTGAACGCCGGAGGCGCCAATGGCAGCACCACACTTGCAGTAACGCCTGAAAACGGCGACGGCAAGAACGGTTGCAACCTGACCGGATCAACCACACTTACGCTGAATCTCAGCTCCAGCAACCCGGCCGTTGCGACCGTGTCGCCGTCGAGAGTCGTTTTAACGTCTTGCTCGGACACTAAAACCCTGACCATCACCCCGCTCAGCGCGGGTTCGGCCACCGTCACCGCAGGCCAAGCCAGCAACACGACCACCGGTACCTTTGACCTTGCGCCTGCCACCTTCACCGTGAACGTTGCAGCCCCCGCACCCTCGAACACCGCGCCCGTACTGAACGTCACAGGCGTGACCGCCGGAGCCTCGTACACGAAGGGATCAGTCCCCGCGGCTCTCTGCAGCGTCACTGACACCGAGGACGGCCCCAGCACCTTCGCCGCGAAGCTGGGCGCCATATCCGGAACCGACGCGGCGGGCGGCGTCGGTTCGCAGACCGCTTCCTGCAGCTACACGGACAAGGGCGGCCTCACCGCCAGCAGCTCCGTCACGTACAACATCATCGACGGGTCAGCGCCGGAAATCTCCTACTCGCTTTCCCCGGCAGATCCGGACGGCTCCAACGGCTGGTACAAGAGCCCGGTAAGCCTTCACTGGATCGTCACCGAGGACGATTCTCCCAGCACGTTGAAGCTGACCGGCTGCCAGGACCAGAACATCACCGCCGATCTTGTGGCAACGGACTTCAGTTGCTCTGCCACCAGCTCCGGGGGAACTGCCGCGACGCAGACCGTGAACCTGGGGAAGGACGCAACGGCGCCCACCGTCGCTGCAAACGGCGCGAGCGGAACCCAGGGCAACGACGGCTGGTACATTTCCGATGTGGTTGCCACCTTCACCGGCACCGACGCAACCTCCGGCCTGCTCGCCAAGAGCCAGACGGTGACCTCCTCCGGTGAGGGCGCCACCGTGAAGGTCGACAGCCCGGCTTTCACCGACATTGCCGGCAACACCACCGCCGCAGGCGCAGCGTCGCAGACCTTCAAGATCGACAAGACCGCGCCCGGTGTCAGCTACACCAGCGCAGCCGGAATCGAAGGCACCAACGGCTGGTACCGCAGTGACGTGGTGGCCACCTTCACCGGAACGGACGCAACCTCCGGTCCCGCCACCGCCACCAAGACGGCAACCTCTGACAGTGAGGGCACAGCCGTGGAGGTCCTGAGCCCCGCGTTCAGCGACAACGCCGGCAACACCACCCCGGCAGGTGCGGCGTCGCAGACCTTCAAGATCGACAAGACTGCCCCCACGGTTTCCTTCGACTCCATCATCGCGGACAGCTACTTCGGCTCCACGCCGGCAGAACCCACCTGCACCGCGTCGGACGGCGGCTCGGGCCTTGCCGGCAGCTGCAAGGTCACCGGCTACGACAAGACAGTTGGCTCGCACACCCTGACCGCGACGGCAACCGACCTGGCCGGCAACGAAACGGCAGTGACGCAGACCTACACGGTCAAGGCCTGGACCGTGAAGGGCTTCTACCAGCCGATCGACATGAACGGTGTCCTGAACACGGTCAAGAACGGCAGCACGGTTCCGGCGAAGTTTGAAATCTTCGCCGGTGACACCGAGCTGACCGACCCGGCCCTCGCAAAGTTCACCCTGGCGCAGGGCACCTGCTCGCCGCTGGCCATTCAGGACGCCATCGAAACCACCGCGACGGGCAACACCTCGCTGCGGTACGACGCCACCTCCGGCCAGTTCATCTACAACTGGAAGACGCCCACCCTGGCCGGCAGCTGCTACACGCTGACCATGACGGCGGCCGACGGCACCTCCATCAAGGCCAACTTCAAACTGAAGTAGCACCGGAGGCGCGGCACCCCAAGGTCGTGCGCCGCAAAGAGGGGACCAGCCCGCCATGGACTGGTCCCCTCTCCTATGTGCCGGCGGCTTCAAGCTCGGCGTACGTATCGTCGTCGAGCGTTATGCCGGCGGCGGCCATGTTCTCTTCCAGGTGCTGCACGGAACCGGTGCCCGGGATGGGCATCATCACCGGTGAGCGGCGCAGCAGCCAGGCCAGGGCCACCTGCGACGTAGTGGCACCCAGCCGCTTGGCCGCGGCGTCCAGCGGGCCGCCCGGCTGCGCGAGTTCACCGGCCGAGATGGGGGCCCACGGGATGAACCCGATGCCGTTCTCCTCCGAGTAGCGCAGCACGTCCTCCGAACTCCTGTCGGTCAGGTTGTAGCGGTTCTGGACTGTGGAGACGGTGAAATGCTTCGCGGCCGCCTCGAGTTCCTCAACGCTGACCTGTGACAGGCCCAGGGCCCGCACCTTGCCTTCCTGCTGGAGCTCGCGCAGCACACCGAACTGCTCCTCGCGGTCCACCTTGGGGTCAATCCGGTGCAACTGAAGCAGGTCCAGGGTGTCCACTTTCAGCTTGCGCAGGCTCAGCTCAGTCTGCTGGCGCAGGTACTCCGCCCGGCCCACGGGAACCCACCTGTGCGGTCCCGTCCGGGTGAAGCCCACCTTGGTGGCGATCTTCAGCCCCTCCTTGTACGGGTGCAGGGCCTCGGCGATGATTTCCTCGCTCACGTTGGGGCCATAGGAGTCTGCTGTGTCGATGAAGTCGACGCCAAGTTCGACGGCGCGGCGCACCACGGCCACGGCGGCCTGGCGGTCTGCGGGCTCGCCCCACACCCCGTCGCCGACGATGCGCATGGCACCAAAACCGAGCCGGTGAACGGTTCCCAGGTCCTTCAGGTTGATAGTTGCGGACAGTTCCAGATGCTTCGTTGTGTCTGGGCTCATAGCGGCGGCAACATTCTCAGTACGCCGGGTATTCCGCAGATCACAGAAATAAGCCGGGCGCCGCCGTCGTTATGCACCAAGTGCCCGCCTTAGTCCGGCCGGCACCTACGCAACTTTCCTGAAAGGCCGGCACCTGACGTGACGCTTCCCCTCTCCATCCTTGACCTGGCAACCATCGGCAAAGGCCAGACGGCGGCGGAGAGCTTCGCAGGCAGCGTGGCCATGGCGCAATCGGCCGAAAAGCTGGGCTACCGGAGGGTCTGGTACGCCGAGCACCACAACATGTCCTCCATCGCCTCCTCGGCCACCAGCGTGCTGATCGCCCACGTAGCGGCGCACACCGAAACCATCCGGCTCGGTGCGGGCGGAATCATGCTCCCCAACCACTCGCCGCTGACCATTGCCGAACAGTTCGGCACCCTGGAGACCCTGCACCCGGGCCGCATCGACCTGGGCCTGGGCAGGGCTCCCGGCAGCGACCAGAACACCATGCGCGCGCTCCGGCGCGACCCCATGTCAGCGGACAGCTTCCCGCAGGACGTCCTGGAACTGCAGGGCTACCTCACCGGCCCCACCCGCATCCAGGGAGTTGAAGCCACTCCCGGCAAGGGAACCAACGTCCCGCTCTACATCCTGGGCTCGTCCCTTTTCGGTGCCCGGCTGGCCGCCCGGCTGGGCCTGCCCTACGCCTTCGCCTCGCACTTCGCCCCGGCCGCACTCCAGGACGCCGTTGCCATCTATCGCCGCGAGTTCAAGCCCTCCGCGCAGCTGGAGGCCCCGTACGTCATCGCCGGCGTCAACGTTATCGCCGCTGATTCCGCAGCCGAGGCGCAGGCCATGATGCAGGCCACCAAGCGCGCCCGCGTCTCCCTCTTCTTCGGCGGCGGCCGTGAATTCAGCGACGACGAGGCGGACATGATCCTGGACTCCCCGCAGGGACAGCACGTCGCCCAGATGATGCGCTACTCCGCAGTCGGGACGCCCGACGTCGTCATGGAATACCTGGCCGAATTCGGCAAACACGCCGACGCCGACGAACTCATCGTGGCGCACCAGAGCACCGGCACCGAGGGCCGCCTGCGGTCCGTGGAACTGCTGGCCCAGGCTGCAGGGCTGGTGGCTGTCTAGGTTTCGGGGGACTTTTACACAGACGCAATGAAGGGGACTTTCAGGAGAAACCGACGGGCCTGACGATGGAAATGGCTCCAGCCGGGATCCACGCTGATTCCAGGCCGGGGGCTCCAACCGGTAGTCCGCGGGCAGGCCCCGCGGCTGCAGTCCCGGCCTGGTTCTGCTTCGAAGGGGTTTTCCGGATGCCCACGCCCTTGAACCAGAGCGTGGCGGATTCCGCCCTGCTCACGCGTTCCCTCCCGTTGGACCTGCTCAGGTCCTTTGTCCAGGTTGACGCCGCGGACAGCGGGCTGACGCCTGCACTGCTGTCGGAGCTGAAAGTGCTGGCGCGCGTTCCCGCCCTTCTGGTGGCCTGCAACTACGGCGGCACCCTCTGCGATGCGGAAGGCATCTCCACGGAAGTCCTTCCCCTGGGAAGCGCAGCCATCGCCCTGCGGGCGCTCGCGGCCCTTCCGAACACCCACGCCGCCATCATTTCGGGCCGGTCATTGCGCGACCTGGCCGCGGTGTCGCGGCTGCCCGTGGAAGTACACCTCATCGGATCGCACGGTGCGGAAGCGGACATGGAGTTTGCACACACCCAGACGCTTGCCACCGAGTCCGTCCTTCAAAAAATTAACGCCGCGCTCAACGAGGCCGTGGGGTTCCAGCGGGGCATTTGGATTGAGCGCAAGCCGGTGGCGGTTTCGGTCCACACCCGGCATGCGCCGGCAGACGTGGTCGCTTCGGTGACGGAGATTGCGCGCGGGATAGCGCGGGCACATGGCTTGTTCTTCATCGTGGACGGGTCCGTGCTGGACCTGTCCGTGGTGGAACCGTCAAAGGCGGAGGCGCTGGAAACCCTCCGGTCCCGGCTGGGCGCCAGTGCCGCCATGTTCGCAGGCGACGCCGACAGCGATGAGCTCGCCATCGCCACCCTCCGCGGCCCGGACCTCGGACTCCGGGTAGGCCCGGGCGAGACCGCTGCGGCGCACCGGCTCCGCGACCCGGAGGCCTTCGCCCGTGTCCTCGCCCTGCTCTTTGAGTTGCGCCGTGCCTGGCTGTTCGGCGAGGACGCCGTGGGGCTGGAACGGCACACGATGATCGGTAACGGATCCTCCACAGCGCTTCTGACCCCGGATGCGAAGGTCTGCTGGATGAGCCATCCGCTGCCGGATTCCGGGTCCGTGTTTGCCCACATCCTGGGCGGCGACGCCGCAGGCCACTTCTCGGTGGAACCGGTGAAGGCTTCCCAGGTGCTGGGCCAGCGGTACGTGGACAGCACCATGATCGTCGAAACCCGGTGGGCGGACCTGACGGTCACGGACTACCTCGAGCCGGCCGCGGAAGGCATCACCAGCCTGGTCCGCGTGCTCTCCGGCACCGGGGCGGCCAGGATAACGTTCGCTCCCCGTCCGGACTACGCCAACGCACCGTTCAGCCTCGAGGCCCGCGGCGGTGAACTGCACGTGCTGGGCACCTCTGAACCGATCATCCTCTCCGCGCCGGGCGTGACCTTCAGCATCACCTCGGACGGCAGGCACGGCACGGCCACGGCATCCGTGAATCTGCAGGACGGTCCCGTGGTGCTCAACCTGCGCTGCGGCGATACCGAACCACAGCCCGCAGACCCGCAGGGGGAGACGGAGCGCCGCGCGGAGGTGGCCCTGCACGCCCGCCAATGGGTGCAGAAACTCGACCTGCCATCCGTCAAACCCTCCCTGGTACGGCGCTCCGCCCTGGTGCTGCGCGCTTTGGTCCACGAACCTACCGGCGCCGTCCTCGCCGCCCCCACCACGTCCCTGCCCGAGGGGGTCGGCGGCACGCGGAACTGGGACTACAGGTACTGCTGGCTGCGGGACGGTTCCATGACCGTGAACGCCCTGCTGGACCTGGGCTCCAGCAGCGAGGCAGCGGCATTCCTCCAATGGCTGGGACGGATCCTGGACCATGCGCCAGGGCCGGAGTGGCTGCATCCGCTGTACTCCGTAACAGGCGCGCCGCTGTCCACGGAGGCTGTGGTGGACAGCCTCCCCGGCTACGCCGGCTCCCGCCCGGTGCGGATCGGAAATGCGGCAGACCACCAGGTCCAGCTGGATGTCTTCGGTCCCGTCGCCGAACTGATCCACACCTTGAGCACCAAGGAGGACGTGCTGGCCGATCAGCCCTGGGAACTGCTGGTCCAGATGGCCTCGGCGGTCCTGGCCCGCTGGCACGAGCCGGACCACGGCATCTGGGAGGCCAGGCGGCCGGCACGCCACCACGTCTATTCGAAAGTGATGTGCTGGGTGACCCTCGACCGCGCCCTGAAGACAGCGGCCCGCCACGGCCGGAAACCGGACCCCGCCTGGGAGCCCACCGCCGCCGCCATCCGGGAAGAGGTCCTGCGGGAGGGATGGGACGAGTCGGCGAGGTCCTACACGGTGGCATACGACAGTCCGGACCTCGATGCAGCCGTCCTGCACATCGGCCTGTCCGGCCTGCTGGATGCCTCGGACCAACGCTTCCTGGATACCGTTACCGCTGTGGAACGCGAGCTGCGCGTGGGACCGACGGTCTTCAGGTACAGGTACGACGACGGGCTGCCGGGCCTGGAGGGCGGATTCCACATCTGCACCACCTGGCTGGTCGAGGCGTATGTGGCCGTGCGGCGCATTGATGACGCCTGGGACCTGTTCGACCAGCTGGTGAACCTCTTCGGACCCACAGGGCTGCGGCCGGAGGAATACGACCCCGGCACCGAGACCCACCTGGGGAACCACCCGCAGGCGTATTCGCATCTGGGGTTCATCCGCTGTGCCCGCCTCCTGGATAAGCATCAGGGCGGGCGGTAGGCAGCCTTCGTCCGGGTACCTAGAGTGGAAGGAACACGGACACAGAACCGAATCGAGACTAATGATGACCGCCCGCGCCCAGGGGGTGGGGTTCCGCTCGGAGCGCGGCCCCATCCTCATCGCACTCATGCTCTCCACCGGACTCGTGGCCATCGATTCCACCATCGTGGCCACAGCCGTCCCGTCCATCGTCCATGACATCGGCGGCTTCTCGAACTTTCCCTGGCTGTTCTCCGCCTACCTGCTGGCCCAGGCCGTTTCCGTTCCCATCTACGGCAAGCTCTCCGACATGGCCGGCCGCAAGCCGATCATCCTCACCGGCATCGGTCTGTTCCTGCTCGGCTCCGTGCTCTGCGGCGTGGCCTGGAGCATGCCCTCCCTGATCGCCTTCCGGGCACTGCAGGGACTCGGGGCCGGCGCTGTCCTGCCCGTTTCGATCACCATCGCCGGTGACATCTATTCGCTGGAGGAGCGCGCAAAGGTCCAGGGCTACCTGGCGAGCGTGTGGGCCATCTCCTCCGTGGTGGGCCCCAGCCTGGGCGGTATCTTCTCGGCCCTGGGCATCTGGCGCGGCATCTTCCTGGTCAACGTGCCGCTCTGCCTGCTGGCCGGGTGGATGCTGGTCCGCACGCTCCACGAGAACGTGGAACGGGCCACCCACAAGGTCGACTATGCCGGCGCGGTCCTGCTGGCCGGCTCGCTGGGCCTGCTCATCCTCGGCGCCCTGCAGGGCGGCCAGGCGTGGGCGTGGAATTCACCCCTCAGCTGTGGCATCTTCATCGTGGGCGTTGTCCTGCTGGCGGCGTTCCTGCTGGTGGAGCGGCGCGCGGCTGAGCCCATCCTGCCGTCCTGGGTGGTCTCGCGGCGCCTGCTGGCCACCACCGCCCTGGTCTCCTTCGGAGTCGGGGCCGTCATGATCGGCCTGACCTCATGTGTGCCCACGTTCCTTGAGGGCGCCCTGGCATCGTCGCCGCTGGTCGCCGGCCTGGCACTCGCCGCCCTGACCCTCGGCTGGCCGCTCAGCGCCTCGCAGGCAGGGAAGTTCTACCTGCGGATCGGGTTCAAGGCCACCGCGCTGATCGGCGTCGCCATCGCTGTGGCGGGCCTGCTCATCCTGTCGCTGACGGCGGGCGCACCCAACGTCGTCCTGATCGCGATCACTTGCTTCGTCGTCGGGCTCGGCCTTGGCCTGCTGGCCACCCCCACCCTGATCTCCGCCCAGTCCAGCGTGCCCTGGCACGAGCGCGGGGTGGTTACCAGCACCAACATGTTCGCCCGGTCCATCGGCAGTGCCCTGGGCGTGGCCGTGTTCGGCGCCGTGGCCAACTCGATCTACGGCGGGGCCGGCGGCAACGGCAACCCGTCCGCGGTTGTGGCCGCTTCCAGCGCCGTGTTCCTGGCCTCGCTCATTGCCGGCCTGCTCACCGTCGCAGCGGTGCTGGCCATGCCCGCGGTGCATGCCGGAACCATGGACCGGGCGGGCGAGCCGGGCCAGGCGGGCGAGGCAGCAGCCGAAGCCCCGAAACCGCGGAGTTCCCGCTAGCCGATCGGCTACCGGGAGGCGCGGAAAATCTCCGGCGCCGGCCGGGTCCCGGTTGCCAGGTCCGCAAGGATCCGGCCGATCACCGGCGTGAACTTGAAACCGTGCCCGGAGAATCCGGCCCCGATGACCACCGGCCCCAGGCGGTCCAGGATGAAGTCCTCGTCCGGTGTGGTGGTGTAGGTGCAGCTGATGGGCTCGAACGAATCCGCGTCCACGCCCGGCAGCCACTTCCGGGCGTAGTCCTGCAAGGCAGCCAGCTGGGCTGGTTCCGGCAGGAAGTCACGGTTGTCCGGGTCCACCACAGGACCCACTCCATGCCAGCCGGCCTTGATGCCTTCGCCGGGGGTCTGCATGCCGTAAACGGGGGAGTACCAGCCCTGGTAGTCCGGGGCCGGGTAGTGGTTGAATCCGGGCCACACGGCACCGTTGTCCGTGACCCGGAAGTGGGCCGGCTGCTCCTGCGTGACCGTCAGCTTCGGGATCCGGAGGCCGCCGGCGTCCTTGCCGGAGGCCTGCGCCAGGA
>JABFWC010000369.1 GCA_013362385.1 Pseudarthrobacter sp. | reverse complement strand
GGAGCCCGCCACGGCACCGAGGTTGAGTGCCAGCGCGAACGTCAGGGCGGAGCCGAGGTTGTAGCCGGCCAGTTGCATCAGGTTGGGCAGCCAGGTACCCAGCCCGTACCAGGCGAACAGGGTCACCAGGGTGCCGATGGCGAACAGCACGCTGATGCCGAGGTAGGGTGCCCGGAGCAGGGAGCCGAAGCCGACGGATTCCTTGGTGGCGCTGCCCCCGGCGGCGCCCGTTCTGGCGGGGGCCAGCGTTTCCGGCAGGTAGCGGATCCCCAGCGGGATCACCACCACCAGGGCGACGACGGCCACCAGGAACATCACCGGCCAGCCGAAGGCCGGAATGAGCGGGATGCCGACGAGGGCGGCGATGGAACCGCCGATGGGAACGCCGGACATCATCAGGGTGGCGATGGTGGAGCGCCACTTTTCCGGAACCAGCTCGGCCACCAGGGCGTTGGCGGACGGGACCAGGCCGCCAAGGCCGATGCCTGCCAGGAGCCGCAGGCCGCCGAAGACGGGTGCGTTGGGTGCAAACGCACAGAGGATGGTGAAGAGGGAGAACACGACGGCGCAGCCGATGATGGTCCGCCGCCGGCCCCAGGTATCGGACATGCGGCCGGCGAAGACCGCCCCGATCATCATGCCGACGAAGGCCATCGAACCGATGGTTCCGGCCGTGGCCTTGGTCAGGCCCCAGCCTGTGTCGCTGATGAGCGAGCCTTGGACGGTGCCATACACGATCAGGTCATAGCCGTCGAAAACGACCAGCAGCCAGCACACCAGGACGGCGAGCACGGAACGCCGGGGAAACCCGGAAAAGCCTGCGCCCGGGGCGGGGGCGGCCATGCGCTGCGGCGCTGCAGCGGAAGTTGTGTGATTCATCCCACCACTGTGCTGGCAGTCATAACGGGTGGCCCATAAGATTCTGTTATGCAGAATCTTCCTGCCCGTCGGAAGCCCACTTACTCCATTGAGGCGGTGGACAACGCCCTGCAGCTCCTGCAACTCCTGCGGGACGTGGGCAGCCTGCGGCTCAAGGACGCCGCAGCGGAACTGGGCGTGGCCCCGTCCACAGCGCACCGCCTGCTGGCCATGCTGGTGTACCGCGGTTTTGCCGTCCAGGACGAGACGCGGCGCTACGTGCCGGGTCCGGCCATGGGCGCCGGCCCCGCCGGGTTCAGCTGGACCCGGCAGCTGCGGGACATCTCCCGGCCCCACATGGAAGTGCTGTGCGCCCGCACCAACGAGACCGTCAACCTGATGATCCGGGTGGGCACCAAGGTCCGGTTCCTGGACACGGTGGAAAGCTCGAACATCCTGCGCGTGGGAGACCGCCAGGGGACATTGCTTCCGGCGCACAAGGCATCCGGCGGCAAGGCCATCCTGGCCGAGCTGGAACCGGCCGCACTGGAGCAGCTGTTCCGCAGCCCCAACGCGGAGCTCGCCGGGGACTACATTCCCGACGCCGAGTACCCGGCCTTCCTGCGCGAGCTTGAGTCGGTGCGGACCAACGGATTCGCTGCCAACTTCGAGGGCACCGAGGAGGGCATCAGCGCCTTTGGGATGGCCCTGCACAACGGCCGGGGCATGGTGGTGGGCGCGTTGAGCGTGGCGACTCCGGTGGCCCGGTTCCGGCCGCTGTTCGACGCCGGACTGGTGGGCGTGATGATGGAAACCCGGCGCCAGCTGGAGCTGGACATCGCGGCGAATCCGGTGGACGGTGCAGCGGGCAACTGACGGGCCGCGGGATAGGCTCCAAAAAATTCTGCAAGACAGAATATGTTGGAGATCACAGCACTGGGCTATTTAAGGTCGAATCCACGTCGCAGTCAGTCCGCACGCAAGGAGAAGGCCAGTGTCGATCAGCGCTGAAAACCAAACGCACGAGTCCGTCGCGCAGGAGCACCATGTTCCCGAGCCCACCCCGGAGGAGGCCGCGCAGCTGGAGCAGTTGTACCGGGATTTCGATCAAGAGAACCTGATTCCGCTCTGGACGGAGATCGCGGACCTGATGCCGATGGTCCCGTCGCCCAAGGCCGTGCCCCATGTGTGGCGGTGGGATGACCTCTATCCGCTCGCCGCCCGCGCCGGGGACCTGGTGCCCGTGGGCCGCGGCGGGGAACGCCGCGCGATCGCGCTGGCCAACCCGGGCCTGGGCGGCACCCCGTACGCCACCCCCACCCTCTGGGCTGCCATCCAGTACCTGGGCGGCCGCGAAACTGCCCCGGAGCACCGGCACTCGCAAAACGCCTTCCGCTTCGTCGTTGAGGGCGAGGGCGTGTGGACCGTGGTGAACGGTGACCCGGTCCGGATGTCCCGCGGGGACTTCCTGCTCACCCCGGGCTGG
>JABFWC010000358.1 GCA_013362385.1 Pseudarthrobacter sp. | reverse complement strand
CACCGTACTCTCCACCCAGGTGGGCATGGACGTGATCGAAGACTTCGCCGAAATCGCCAAAACCGAACTCCTCACCATCGACGAAGACACCACCATCCGCCAATTCAAAAAAGACCTGAACTGGAACGCCGCCTACTACAAACTCGCCGGCGGACTGTGAATCCGGGGACCGGCCGCCGCCGGTGCCCCGGCACTCGGCGGCTGTCACGGACAATAGCCTCATGACACAACATAAGCCGCCGCGGCTGCCGAGGCTCGAGGATGTGGCTGAGCTGGCCGGAGTCTCGCACCAGACCGTCTCCAGGGTGGTCAACAACCACCCCAACGTGAGCAAAGCGACCAGGGAGAAGGTTGAAGCAGCGATTGCCGAGCTCGGCTACCGCCGCAACACCGCCGCCCGCAGCTTGGTGACCCGGCGCTCCCAGACCATCGGCGTGCTGGGCAACGAGCTTTCGCAGTACGGCCCCGCCAATACGCTGCTGGGCGTGGAACAGGCGGCACGCGATGCAGGATACTTCGTCAGCATCGCCGCGCTTCGGGAGGTCAGCCGGGAAGCCATCCTGGACGCCGTCCGGCACTTCCTGGACCAGTCGGTGGACGGGATCGTGGTGATCGTTCCGCATCTGGGAACACTGGCAGCCCTGGCGGAACTGCCCATAGGGGTGCCCGTGGTGGCCGTGGGCTCCGACGGTAACGAGGCCGTGGGCGGCGTGCGGGTCGACCAGCGCGGTGGGGCCGAGCTGGCCGTCCGGCACCTTATTGAGCAGGGCCACCGCCGGATCGGACACATCGCCGGACCGCAGGACTGGATTGATGCCGTGGCCCGTGCCGAAGGCTGGAGGGCCACGCTTGAGTCCGCGGGGCTCGACTCCGACCTCATGGTCGAGGGTGACTGGAGCGCCGGCAGCGGCTACGGGATCGGCCGGCAGTTGGCGGCGGGTCACCGCGCCACAGCCCTCTTCGTCGCCAACGACCAGATGGCCATGGGCGTGCTCCGCGCCTTCAACGAGGCCGGCATCAAGGTGCCGCAGGAGGTGTCGGTGGTGGGCTTCGACGACCAGCCCGAGGCCGCGTATTTCAGCCCGCCGCTGACCACTGTGCGACAGGACTTCGAAGAGCTCGGCCGGCGCTGCATGGACATCATGCTCACGGCGTTGAGCGGCGGGGACGGGCCGCGGACACTGGTGGTGGAGCCGAAGCTCGTGCTGCGCAGCAGCACCGCCGCCCCGGCGTAAGCAGTCGCCGCCGCAGGGTTAATCTGCCCGAGACCGCCACGAAACGGGGCCACAACAATAGCCGCGTACGTTTCAGGCATGACGGCTATCCTCCCCGTGCGGTTCCGAGATTGGCTCGTGCAGACGTTCACGTACGACACCGAAACCTGCGCCGCGGGCGGCATGGCGGACGCGAGCCGTTGGGGGTGGCTGCCGGCCTTGAGCGGCGTTGCCATGGGAGCGGATCTTGCCCGCGCAAAGTACGCCGAAACCCTTCCTGAAGGCACCGGATTGTCTGATTGAGCACACTATTGCTTTAGTACCGGGATCATGCCCTAAACTGCCTTGAAGTGCCTGAAATGGCGCTGTGCGGCAACGAAAGTGAACAGGCTATGGCTACCGATTACGATGCTCCACGCAAGCAGGAAGAAGAGACTCCCTCGGACTCCCTTGAGGCGCTCCAGGCGTCCCGCAGCGGCAACGCGCAGACCGCGGTCATCGACGTCGACGAGAACGACACCGCTGAAGGTATCGACCTGCCCGGTGCCGATCTTTCCAACGAGGAACTGACCGTCATCGTCGTTCCCGAACAGTCGGACGAGTTCACCTGTTCGTCGTGCTTCCTGGTCCGCCACCGGTCCCAGGTTGCCCGGGAAAAGGACGGCTTGAAGTACTGCCGCGAGTGTGAAGGCTAAGGCCCTCCTGCCTGCCGCGCGCCGGCCACCCCGCAGGGGTGGGCGGCGCTTTTTGTTCTCCGCTCCGGTGATACCGCGCTCGTTATCGAGCCCGGCCACCCGTTACCAAAACAGGCCTCGTTTCCGGCTGTGATGGCTCCTACGCTTAATCCATCCACTTGCTTCACCCTTGGATGGCACCACCATGAAGAAATTCCGTATCTGGCTTACCGCCATCATGATGGCCGCGGGGCTGGGACTGCTGCTGCCGGGGGCCGCCTCGGCAAGCACATCGTACTGCGGCCTGGCCTGGGGATCGCTGGCGAAAACCAGCGAGGGCATGAGTTCCGCATCCGTCACCGGCGTCCGTGCGGGGCAGCACTACTGCTTTGACCGGATGGTGGTGGACCTCAACGGGGCTGTGGCCGGGTACACCGTGAAGTATGTGCCCCAGGT
>JABFWC010000194.1 GCA_013362385.1 Pseudarthrobacter sp. | reverse complement strand
GACGTCGGCAAGAAGCCCGGGCACCACAAGGTGGGCCAGCCGGACATCGAAAAGCTGATGGTCGAAAGCGCCCTGGCGGGCAACAACGTGGTGCGGCTCAAGGGCGGCGACCCGTACGTCTTCGGCCGCGGCGGTGAGGAAGTGGCCGCCTGCGCGGCGGCCGGGCTCAAGGTGCGGGTGGTATCAGGGGTGACCAGCGCCATCTCGGTGCCCGCGGCGGCCGGGATCCCCGTGACCCACCGCGAGGTCAGCCACATGTTCACCGTGGTCTCCGGGCACGCCCCGCTGACCGAAAAGGAACACCAGCACCTCGCCGGGCTGGGCGGAACCATCGTTGTCCTGATGGGCATCGGCACGCTCCACCAGCTGGCCGCCGGGCTGCGCCGCGCAGGAATGCGACCGGACATGCCCATGGCCGTGGTGGAGCGGGGCTACCGGCCCGGCCAGCGCACCACCATCGCGGACCTTGGCACCATCACGTCCGCTGCCGCGGGGTGCAGCAACCCGGCAGTACTGGTCATCGGCGAGGTGGTGCGGGTGGCTGAAGCCAACCGGGACCATGCCGGGGCCGCCGCCGACCTGGACCGGCTGGCGGCCTCGCTGCTGGGATCATGAAAGGATTGACCCCCATGACTGCACTTGCACCGGTTGAACAGACGCCGGCCGAAACAACGCAGGCTGAAGAAGCTCCTGAAGCCGCGGAGTCCCCGCTCGAAGGTTTCCGCATCGGCGTGACCTCGGACCGGCGCTCCCGGGACCTGATCGAGGCCCTGGAGCGGCGCGGCGCCGAAGTGCTGCATGCCCCGGCACTGAAGATCGCGCCCGTCCAGGAGGACCTGCGCCTCATCGAGGACACCCGGGCAATCATCGCCGCCCGGCCCGACCTCTGCATCGCGACCACCGCCTACGGCATGCGCCGCTGGTGCGAGGCCGCCGATTCGTTCGGCATCGGCGATGAACTGCTGGAAACCCTCGGCAACTGCCGGATGTTCGTCCGCGGCCCCAAAGCCCGCGGCGCCGTACGTGCGGCCGGCCTTGCCGACGTCGGAATCAGCAGCGACGAAACCACTGCCACGCTGGTGGACATGCTGCTCGCCGAAGGCGTCCGCGGCAAGACCGTCGCCATGCAGCTGCACGGCTACACCGACGTCCGCCAGATCGAGCGCCTGCGCATGTCCGGCGCCACCGTCCTGACCGTCACCCCCTACCGCTGGGTCAAGCCCGACGGCGAGGACAAGCTTCCCAGGCTGATCGAGGCCGCCTGCAGCGGCAACCTGGACGTCCTGACCTTCACCAGCGCCCCCGCCGTCGACGCGATGTGGAGCACGGCGCACGAGATGGGCCTGTACAAGCAGCTTGTGGAAAGCCTGAAACTCAACGTCACCACCGCGGTGGTGGGTCCCGTGACGGCACAGCCGCTGCTCGACGCGGGCGTGACGCCGCTCATCCCGGAACGCTTCCGCATGGGCGCGCTGATCCGGCTGGTGTGCGAGCACCTGGCCCTCAACCACGTCCGGCGCCTCGACACCCGCTCCGGAAGCATCGAGCTGCGCGGCCGCAGCCTGCGCATCGACGGACAGCAAGTGGAACTGGCACCGGCTCCCCTGCTGCTCCTGCGCGCCCTGCTCGGAGCCGGCGGCGCGGTCCTGTCCCGCGAATCCCTGTCCGACCTGCTGGAACTGCGGGGTTCCGTCCATGCCCTGGACATGACCGTCAGCCGGCTCCGGTCCTCGCTGCCCGATGGCAGGCTCATTGAGACGGTGGTCAAGCGCGGCTACCGGATCCGCGTCTAGCAGCACCCCGGACCGCGGTTGGACGGCCCGAATGTGTCCGCGGGCGGCGGGATGAGAGGTGGATCACGGGTTCTGTTACCGGCCGGTAAATACTGGCGAACGGGGCCCGGCTAAACAGCAATGGACGGGTAACACAACCGAAAAAGCGGGCACCTACGCTGGGTTCCATCACGAAGTCCGGCCGGTATCCGGCCGCCAGCGAAAGGGCCAGCACATGTCCGCTCCGGCACCCTCCCCCACCTCCGCCGCCACCCGCATCGTCATCGCCGGGGCCGGCCCCGCCGCGCATGCAATTGTTGCGCAATTAGTCCGCGCACGCTTCAGCGGCACCATCAAGGTCCTCAGCAACCGCGACGACGCGCCAGACGAACTGCTGGAGCTGGCCATGCTCCCCGGGGTCTCAGTCCGCTTCGGCCAGCCCGCGAGCCACATCGACGCCCTCGGACGCACAGTGGCAACGGCCGACGGCATGGAGTTCGCCTACGACCAGCTGGTCATCGCCACCGGCTCCGCCCCCGTGGCCAGCCCCGTCGAGGGCGCTTCGCAGTGCCTGAACTAC
>JABFWC010000125.1 GCA_013362385.1 Pseudarthrobacter sp. | reverse complement strand
CCAGGTCCTCCACCTGCTTCTCCATGGCGAGCCTGCCGACGTACCCGATGATCCGCTCACCGCCGGGGGCCACAGATGCCCGCCAGCCGTCGTCGCGCTTTTCGGGACTGAAGCGGGCAGTGTCCACGCCGCGGCGCCACATCCTGACCCGGGGGATGCCCCGGCCGCGCAACTGGTTCAGCGCGAACGTGGAGGGCACCAGGGTGCGGGTGGCGAGCAGGTGGATGTTCTCCACACGGTTCCAGGCCCAGTTTTCCAGGAACGGGACGCCATAGCGGGCGGCGTAGCCCGGGACCTCCGTCTGGTAGACCGCCACCGTGGGGATGCCCAGCTGGTGGGCCGCCTGCACCGCCCGCCACCCCAGGACGAAGGGGGATGCGAGGTGGACCACGTCCGGTGCGTAGTCGGCAAGGATTCGCTTGACCCGGTACACACCGCCCATCGCCACCCGGACGTTTGTGTAGCCCGCCAGTGGGACCGCCGGAAGCCGGTGGATCTCCGCGCCGCTGACGCGGGTCAGCGCCGTTGCATCGTTGGCGGACGGTGCGATCACCATGACCTCGTCGCCGCGCTCCTGCAGATGGTCCAGCACCCGCAGGATTGAATGCGTCACGCCGTTCATTAGCGGCAGGAATGATTCAGCAATAATTGCGATCCTCACCCCTCAACCGTGGGCGCCAACACTGACATGGCGGGGGAGAAAGCGTTACCCCGAGGAAAAGGATGGGTGAACAGCAAATACGCGGATCCCAAAAAAATTACTAAGTAGGCTTGGCATCTGATGCTAAGCATGCTTACGGTAGAGGTGCAGTCAGCGCAGAGCCTCAAGCAACCGGGGCGGAGCCGGACGCCGGGGATACCCCGGTCCGGGACATCCACTGCTGGCGACTCAGTGCAAAGACAGATCCAAGGAGAGTCATGCTCAACAGGAACAATCTTGAAGACCTGCTCAACCGCGGCGGCCACGTCATCGGATCCGACGGGGCCAAGATCGGCTCGATTGGACAGCTGTACGCCGACGACGACACCGGCGAGCCCACGTGGGTCACCGTCAAGACGGGCCTTTTCGGCACTTCGGAGTCCTTCGTGCCCGTTGAAGGCGCACGCCTCCAGGACGAGGACCTTGTTGTCCCCTACACCAAGGAACACGTCAAGGACGCACCCCGCGTCGACGTCGACGGCCACCTCACCCCTGAGGAAGAAGACCGCCTCTACACCTACTACGACCGCGGCGCCCGGACCTACACTGAGGCCCGCACGGACCGCGACGTTGACCTCCAGGGCGATGCCGACCTGAACGCCGGCACCCCGGCCGCAGGCCTCGCCGCAGACCGCGACACGTACGACCGCGACGACACCGTGCGCGGAACGGTGGGCCACGACACCTCCGGTCCCACCACCGATGACGCCATGACGCGCTCCGAGGAACGGCTGCACGTCGGCAAGGAACGGGAAGCCGTCGGCCGGGCACGGCTGCGGAAGTACGTCACCACCGAGAACGTCACCAAGACGGTCCCGGTCGAGCGTGAGGAAGTCCGCGTCGAGCGCGAGCCCATCACCGACGCCAACCGCGGGGACGCGCTGTCCGGACCGGACATCAGTGAGGAGGAGCACGAGGTTGTCCTCCACGAGGAACGCCCCGTCGTCGAGAAGGAAGCGGTTCCGGTGGAACGCGTCCGGCTGGACAAGGACGTGGTCCGCGACGACGTGACAGTGAACGAAGAGGTCCGCAAGGAAAACATCGACACGGACGGCAACACCCGCCGCTGATCCGGTCGCCGCAGGCTGAAAGGCCTGGACCTATACAACGCGAAACGGCGCCGGGAGTCCCCGCAGGGCTCCCGGCGCCGTTTCATGTCTTTCGGGGATGACCCGCCGGCATAAAAATGCTGGTGCAGCCACGCAACGGCGGCTGCACCAGCCAGTAGGACGAATATCTTCAGAACTTACGGTTCATCTCTCATTCGCGGCTCCTGTTTTCCCGGTTTACGGATTCCGGGTCCGTCGCTGGCCTGGCCTAAACCGGAAGCCAGCAGAAATCGCAACACACCCTCGGCGGGGGCGGGTGGTGGTCAGATATCAATTTTACGGCCCGGCCCGCGAAAAAGCGCCGGTGCAGGCCGCACTGATTGTGCTTCGCTTTGGCCGGGAAGCCTGTCGTTCGCGGGCCGGACGCGGCCGCCGTGACACCATGGAACACGATGAAACTGCGTGCTGATCAGACCGGAGACCGTGGCCTTCCCATGCCCCTGTGGCTGCAGGGCGCCCTCGAGACGGCGCAGGCGGCCATCATTTCGGCGCTGGTGGTCGTTGCACCCATCGTGGCTGTCTGGGCCACCGCCGGATTCCAGAACGGCCAGTTCGAGGTCCTGGCCCGCCTGGCCGGGCAGTCCTGGCTCCTGGTCCACGGTGTGCCGCTGGAGCTGGCCGGAGCGGGAGCGGCCGCGGCCTCCCATGGTGGGTCCGGCCTCCTGAGCCTGATTCCCCTCGGCCTGACCCTGATCCCGTTCCTGCTGGCATGGCGGGCCGGCCGCCGGCTGGCCCGGGCCTCCTACACCGACCAGCTGTGGCAGGCGCTGCTGGGATCGTGGGGGGTCTACGCTGCGTTCGGCGCTGCCACCGGCTTCGTTTGCCGCACCGCGGAGGTGGGCATCAACCTCTGGTTTGCCTTGCTGGTTCCGCTGGTCCCGTACGGGCTGGGCATGGTGATCGGCGCCCGCCGGGAAGCAGGCTCGTGGAGCAGGCTTATCGGCGTCGACGCGGTGGACTGGATTTCGCGCACCAGCCAGCACTCGCGCTGGGCCGGCTCGTATTTCGCCTCGGCCGCGAAGGCCGGGTTCGTGGGAGTGGTCTCGGCGCTCACCCTGGCCGCGGTGCTTCTGGCCGTGGACCTGTTCATCCACTGGAACCTGGTGGTGGCAGTCTATGAAGCGCTCGACGCCGGGCCGGTGGGGGGCGCCGCCCTCACCATTGCGCAGCTCGGCTTCCTGCCAAACCTGGTGGTGTTCGCCTTGGCGTGGACCTCAGGTGCGGGATTTGCGATGGGGGCCGGTTCCCAAGTGGGCCCGCTCGGCACGGCCGTGGGGCCGCTGCCTTCGGTCCCAGTGCTGGCAGCCATTCCCTCCGGGCCGCTGGATTATGCCTTCGTGGCCCTCATCGTTCCCGTGCTGGCGGGGGTGTTTGCCGGCTGGTGGTTCCTGCGGGAAGGGGAAAACCACTTCGACGAGTGGCTCGCCATCAAGGTCCGGGCCCGCTGGTTCACGGCGACCGTGTCCACCCTGGTGCTGGGCGTGCTGGTCGGGGTGGCGGCGGGGCTGCTGACGGTCTGCCTGGCCTGCGTGGCCAGGGGGTCGGCGGGGATCGGCCGCCTGACCGATATCGGTCCGGACCCGCTGTGGACGGCCCTGTGGGTGGCCGCTGAGATGGGGACCGGCGTCGTGATTGGCTACGCGGCCGGTCCCTGGCTTGAGCGCGAGAAAGTCACCGCCAGCCAGCAGGACGTGGAACTGGTCCGCTAGGACTCTTGTGCCGCCCGTCCGCCCGGCTTACCTGACCCTGGTGGGTAGGAGGTCCTGGAACTGCACCATGCAGGCGTGGGCCGCACGGTCCGTCAGGGCGCGTCCCATGCACGCCTGGTACTCGCGCACCTGGTCAAAAAACACCAGGGTGCTGACGATCAGCAGCACCATGACCGCGGCCACCACCAGGCCCGAAATGGTGCCGAACAGCACCAGCCGGGATTCCCTCAGCCTGGCCGCCCTGACCAGCAGCACCACGCCGAGGACAACCCCGGCAGCAGTCAGGATTGTGGCCAGCCACAGGTAGTTCACGTCCAGCTGGTAGACGAAGAACGCGCCGAGCACGGAGACAACGAACGTCCGGAACAGCGTGTGGGTCTTTGCCAGGGAGGCTTTGGCCGCCTCGCTGCGCGGCGCTCTGGCCTGCTGCTGCCCGCCCCGGCCCGGTGTGCTGTTCATGTTTTCCAGCGTACGCGAGCGTGCACCTAAGCTGGTCCAATGCGTATCGTCGTCCTCGTCTCCGGAACCGGGTCCAACCTCCAGGCCGTCATCGACGCTGTCAAGGCGGGCCAGCTCGACGTCGACATCGCCGCGGTGGGGGCAGACCGTGAAGGGACGTTCGGCGTCGAGCGCTCCGCCGCTGCCGGCATCCCTACTTTCGTCGTGGACTTCAGGTCCTACCCGGACCGGGCGCAGTGGAACGCGGCACTGACCGACGCCGTCGCCGCGTACAAACCCGACGTGGTGGTGTCATCAGGCTTCATGCGGATCGTCAGCCCGGAATTCATCGACGCGTTCAACGGCCGCTACCTCAACACCCACCCCGCGCTGCTCCCGGCATTCCCGGGGGCCCACGGGGTGCGGGACGCCATGGCCTACGGCGTGAAGGTGACCGGCTGCACCGTGCACTGGGCCGACGCCGGCGTGGACACCGGGCCCATCATCGCGCAGGAGGCCGTGGCCATCGAGGACTCCGATACCGAGGAGACCCTGCACGAGCGCATCAAGGTAGTCGAACGCCGGCTCCTGGTCTCCACCCTGGCCGCCCTCGCCGCCGACCCCGCGTTCTCCGCCAACTGACGCCCCTCCCAACTAGGTCGCACCAAGTGTCGTTTTGACCCCTCAAAACGACACTTAGTGCGACCTCGTTTGCCGGAGAGGTAACCGCCTGTGGATAACCTCCGCAGCCTCCCGCCGTGCCTGACACGATGGGCCGATGAAGGTTCCAAGCCACCTGCCCCTCCAGCTAGCGTCCTTGCCGTTCACCTTCCAAGAAGCCGTCGACGCCGGCATCAGCCGAAGGCGTCTACGTCACCACGGCTTGCAGCGGCCGAGCAGGGGAGTCCGGGTGCCGGAAGCCGGTGAGTTGGCCGACCTTGCTCCTCGGATCCGTCCCTATACTTTGGTGACGGAGTTTGCCGCAGCTTCGCACGCGTCAGCTTTCCTGCTGTGGCAGTTTCCCGGATTCCTGCCGGGCAAGGATGAACCCCTTCTTCACATCTCCCGCCCGGACGCCTTTGCCATCATGCGCCGACCTGGCGTCAAGGGACACCGCGGGCAATTCTTCGCAGACGAGATAGTCACCCACGCCGGTCTGTTGGTCACTTCGCGGGTGAGGACGTGGCTGGATTGCTCGCGCAAAATGAGCATCGAGGAGCTGACCGTGGTGGCCGACCACCTGCTACGGATGCCGAGACCGGACTTCGAAGGAAGAGATGCGCCGTATGCATCCAGAGCGGACCTCGAGGAAATGCTCGACCGGCACAGGGGAACACCCGGCATCCGCAAGGCCCGGCTTGCCCTCGACCTGGCCCGGGTGGGCTCCGACTCCGCCCCGGAAACCAGGTTGCGGCTTGCGCTCGAGGACGCGGGCCTGCCCGAGCCTTTACTGAACGTGCCCACGAAGCTGACTGCCGGCGTAGTACGCCAGCCTGACTTGAGCTATCCGGAATTCAAGGTGGGCGTGGAGTACGACGGCGAAGGGCACTCGGAGGCCGGGCAGATAGTCAGGGACATTGCCCGCGAAGAGGATTTCGACCGTGCAGGTTGGCTTCTCGTGCGGATTTCCAAACACCATATGGAGAATGACGCGAAGCGTGCCGTGGCCAAAGTGAAACGGATGCTGCTGTCACGGGGCTGGTCACCGAAGAGTCAAAAGTAGGTAGCGCCAGATGTCGTTCTGAGGGTTCAAAACGACACCTGGCGCTACCTGGTTGGGAGGGGAAAGGGCTACTCGAGGCGGCGCTGCCGGGTTTCGGGGGAGAAGAACGCCATCCAGGCGACGGCGGCCAGCACCAGTGCGCCTGCCAGCGCGAAGGACGTGGCCAGGCCCAGCTCGGGCCAGAAGTAGTTGGCGAAGATGAGCGGACCGAACCCCGCTCCCAGCCGCGAGAATGTGGACGCCCAGCCGAACCCGGTCCCGCGCAGCTCGGTGGGGTAAAGCTCGGACACGTACGCGTAGAGCACCGGGATGGCGACCTGCACCACGAAGCCGAAAACGAGCAGCCAGAACACCGCAGCCGTGGGGATGTCCACCACGATGGCCACGATCACCAGCGTCAGTGCTGACAGCGGACCGGTGATGGCCAGGACCCACTTACGGCCCACCCGCTCCACCAGCAGGGCAGCCACCACCACGCCCAGGAAGCCGACGGCGGCCATGGACGCCGTGGTCACGAACGCCTTGTATTCGGCGAAACCCGCGCCGATCAGGATTCGGGGCATCCAGGTCAGCGACAGGTAGTACACCAGCAGGATGCTGAAGAAGAGGGACCAGGCAGCGGCCGTGATCTTCCAATTGAACCGCCAGACCGACCGCAGTTGCGTCCACGCGCTGCCGGCCGAGAGCCGCGGCACGTCCCTGGCATCGGGCAGGCTGTAGGCCCGTGCCTCCGCGCCGGTGGCGGCCACCAGCCCGTCGATAATCCGCGCCGCCTCCTCCCGCCGGCCCTTGCGGATCAGGAACAGCGGTGACTCGGGCACACTGCGGCGGACCCAGAACACCAGCAGCGCCGGCAGCACCATCACCAGCATGGTCAGGCGCCAGTCCCCGTACAGGGCAACCAGCCCCGCGGAGACAAAGCCTGCCAGGGCGGCACCGACGGGCCACCAGCCATCCATCGCCGTGAGCACCTTCCCGCGCTGCTTGCGCGGCGTGAACTCGCCCACCAGGGCATAGTCCACCGGGATGCAGCCGCCCAGGCCGAAGCCCGCCATGAACCGGAAGACGCAGAACCAGGCGAAGTCCGGGGCGAACGCACCCAGCACCGTGAACAGGGAGAACAGCAGCAGCGTGGCGGTGAAGGCCTTCCGGCGCCCCACGGTGTCCGCAATCGTGCCCCAGACAAAGGCGCCCAGTGCCATGCCGATCAGGTTCGCGGTGCCAACCCATGCCGCGTCCCCGGGCGTGAGCGACCAGTGCTTGGACAGCAGCGGGATCAAAATGCCGTTCAGGGTCACGTCCCAGGCATCGAACATGAAGCCCAGGCCCCCGATCAGGAAGATCCTGCCTTGGACTTTCCATCGCCAGGGCAGTTCCTGGACCACCTGTTCGCCGCTGGGCACAGTGGTGTAAGTATTCATCGCCGCCTCCTGTTGAAAACTCTAGCCCGGCCCCACCGCGTTCACACTCCGGCAGACACACGGGCAACCGCGCCCATCGCGATAAACTGGCCCTATCCCCACCAACCGCGGCCTCGTTCCGCGAGATAAGACGGAGACATTTGTGAGCTTCACGCAGCATGAACGCGTATCCATTGACCGTGTACCCATCCGCCGGGCCCTGATCTCGGTTTACGACAAGACCGGCCTGGAGGAGCTCGCCAAGGGCCTGCATGCGGCGGGCGTGAAGCTGGTCTCCACCGGCTCCACGGCCAAGAAAATTGCCGCCGCCGGCATTCCCGTCCAGGAGGTCGAGGAAGTCACCGGTTCCCCGGAAATGCTGGACGGCCGCGTGAAGACGCTGCACCCGCGCATCCACGGCGGCATCCTGGCCGACCGCCGCGTTCCGGCCCACATGGAGACCCTCGCCAGCATGGAGATCGAGGCGTTCGACCTGGTGGTGGTGAACCTTTACCCATTCGTGGAGACCGTCAAGTCCGGTGCCGCGCAGGACGACGTCGTCGAACAGATCGACATCGGAGGCCCTGCGATGGTGCGCTCGGCAGCCAAGAACCACGCCGCCGTCGCCATTGTTGTCGACCCCAACTTTTACGGCCAGGTGGTGGAGGCCGCCGCCGCTGGCGGCTTCGACCTGAAGACCCGCCGCCGCCTCGCCGCCAAGGCGTTCGCCCACACCGCGTCCTACGACAATGCCGTTGCCACCTGGACCGCCAGCCAGTTCCTCGACGAGGACGGCGACGGCGTCATCGACTGGCCCGCCTACGCAGGCCTGTCCCTGGAACGCTCCGAGGTCCTGCGCTATGGCGAGAACCCGCACCAGCAGGCCGCCCTCTACGTCGACAACGCCGCGCCCGTGGGCATCGCCCAGGCCGACCAGCTGCACGGCAAGGCCATGAGCTACAACAACTTCGTCGACGCCGACGCCGCCCTGCGCGCCGCCTTCGACTTCAGCGAGCCCGCCGTCGCCATCATCAAGCACGCCAACCCGTGCGGCATCGCCGTCGGTTCCGCCGGCGCCGCGGACCCCATCGCGGACGCACACGCCAAGGCCCACGCCTGCGATCCCGTCTCCGCCTACGGCGGCGTCATCGCCGCCAACCGCACCGTGACCGCCGGCATGGCCAACACCGTCAAGGACATCTTCACCGAGGTCGTCATCGCGCCCGGCTTCGAGCCGGAGGCGGTGGAGATCCTGTCCAAGAAGAAGAACATCCGCCTCCTCGCCCTGCCGGAGGGCTATGGACGCTACCCCACGGAGTTCCGCCAGGTCTCGGGCGGCATGCTGGTCCAGGTCGCCGACAAGGTCGACGCCGAAGGCGACAACCCCGCCAACTGGACCCTCGCCGCCGGTGAGGCGGCGGACGAGAAGACGCTCGCCGACCTCGCCTTCGCCTGGACCGCGTGCCGGGCCGCCAAGTCCAACGCGATCCTGCTGTCCCACGACGGCGCGGCAGTGGGCATCGGCATGGGCCAGGTCAACCGGCTCGACTCCTGCCGCCTTGCCGTGGAGCGGGCCAACACCCTGGGCGTCGCCGTGGAGTCCGGCGTCGAAGGTGCCGGTGGTGCCTCCAACGCCAGTGGTGCCGGGGCACCCCAGCGTGCGCGTGGCGCCGTGGCAGCCTCCGACGCGTTCTTCCCGTTCGCTGACGGCCTGCAGATCCTGATCGACGCCGGCGTGCGCGCCGTCGTGCAGCCCGGGGGATCCGTCCGGGACGAGGAAGTCATTGCGGCAGCCAACGCTGCCGGCATCACGATGTACTTCACCGGAGCGCGCCACTTCTTCCACTGATCCCCACCGCCGCCCTAACCTCGCTGGCGCTCGGCCAGGGAACCCGGGCGGCGTGGGCCCACCCACCCCCCACTCATCGATTGCTGCGTAGATGTCGTTTTCCATCGTGAAAACGACATCTACA
>JABFWC010000471.1 GCA_013362385.1 Pseudarthrobacter sp. | reverse complement strand
CGTAGATGTCGTGGGCGAAGGAGGCCGCCGCTGTGATGGTCAGGCCGGCCACCACCGCCAGGATGGTGGCGAAGGCGACGGCGGAGATGAAGCCGAGCAGCAACGGTCCACCCAGGTGGAAGGCCAGCAGCGGGGCGGCTGCGTTGACGCCGCCGGGTGCGGACTTGATCGTGTCCGCTCCCACCAGGGCCGCTGCGCCGTAGCCCAGCACGAGGGTGAACAGGTAGAACAGCCCGATGAGCCAGATGGACCACACCACGGATTTGCGCGCTTCCTTGGCCGTGGGGACGGTGTAGAAGCGCATCAGGACGTGCGGCAGGGCTGCGGTGCCAAGCACCAGGGCCAGGCCCAGGGACATGAAGTCCAGCTTGGAGGTATCGGACTTGCCGTACTGCAGGCCCGGGTTGAGGACGGCTGGGTTGTTGGCGGTCTCGACGGCGCCGCCCAGGAGGCTGGAGAGGTTGAAGCCGTAGATGGCCAGGACCCACAGGGTCATGACTGCTGCGCCGGCGATCAGGAGCATGGCCTTGATGATCTGCACCCAGGTGGTGCCCTTCATGCCGCCGATCAGGACGTACAGGATCATGAGGGCGCCGACGACGATGATCACCATGGCCTGTCCGCCCCAGTCACTGATGCCCAGCAGCAGGGAGATCAGGCTGCCTGCTCCGGCCATCTGGGCCAGGAGCTATAAGAAGCAGACGGCGAGGGTGGAGATGGCAGCGGCGATCCGGACGGGACGCTGCTTCAGCCGGAAGGACAGCACGTCCGCCATGGTGAACTTGCCGGTGTTGCGCAGCAGTTCAGCCACGAGGAGCAGGGCCACCAGCCAGGCCACCAGGAAGCCGATGGAGTACATGAACCCGTCATAGCCGTTGATGGCGATGGCACCGGTGATGCCGAGGAAGGATGCGGCGGACAGGTAGTCCCCTGCAATGGCGGTGCCGTTCTGTGATCCGGTGAAGGACCGTCCGGCGGCGTAGTAGTCGGCGGCGGTCTTGTTGTTGCGGCTAGCGCGGAACACGATCACCATGGTCACGGCAACGAACAGGCCGAAGATGCCCATGTTCAGCAGGGTGGTGTCCTTTAGCGCGGCGACATCCACCGCGGCGGGAATTGCGATCATTTGTTGGCTCCGCCTACTCGGTTTCCGTTCTTGTCGAATTCGTGCCCCTCGATTTCGTGCCTGATCTCCGAGGCGATGGGGTCCAGCCGCTTGTTGGAGTAGTGGACGTACCAGCCGGTGATGGCGAACGTGGAGACGAACTGGAGCAGGCCCAGGATCAGGCCGATGTTGATGTTGCCCCAGACCTTGGTGGACATGAATCCCACCGCGTAGTCGGCAAGCAGGACATAGGCGAAGTACCACAGCAGGAAGGCCACTGCCATGGGGAAGACAAAGCTGCGGTGACGCTTGCGCAATTCCTGGAACTGCCCGGTCGACTGGACTTGTTCAAAGTCCACGGACGCCGCTGCGTCCGGAGTATGGGCATCGTTACCCATCGTTCCTCCTCATTGAGTTGCCGGAACACACCGGGCGGCAGGCCCTGACCACGCAGGGGCACCGCAGATGTGACACCAATCACTTTGCCGTCCGGTCCCGCCCGTGTTCCAGCACATCATCCCCCACCGTCGCTCAACGGTCGCGATGCTGCGGCAAACGGCACCCGCCGCTACGCTGGGCACCATGCCGGACTCCCCCCTCCTCACCGCCGCGGCAGTGGCGGTAATCGCCATGGCCATTGCCGTCGTCGTCGGCGTGGGCCTGAAGGTGCTCCGCTCCTTCCGTGAGCTGGGCACCGATGCCGAGCGTGCCACGTACCACACGCTGCACGCGGCCTCCCAGGCCGGGCAGCACCTGCGCCGCGGCCTGAACCCGGCCGGCGCCGCCAAGGCCAGCCGCCAGCTGCGTGCGCTGCTCGCCTGCGACGCCCTGGCGATCACGGACACGTCGGGCCTGCTGGCGTGGGATGGCGGCGGGGAGGACATCCGGCCGCGTTTGATGGAACTCGCCGCCGGCGTCCTCGCGACGGGCCGGACAGCCGTTCTTCCGGCAGGAAGCGAAGGGACGGGCGGCCACCTTGCCGGCGTCATCGCCCCCGTGCGGGCAGGCACCCGCGTGGTGGGGGCGGTGGCGGCCCTCGCACCTTCCGCCGGGGCCGGCCTGGTCCGGGCGACAGGCGAAGTGGCGGACTGGGTGGCTGTCCAGGTGGAACTGGCCGAACTGGACGCCTCCCGCACCCTGCTCATGGAGGCGGAAGTCCGGGCGCTGCGGGCCCAGATCAGCCCGCACTTCATCTACAACTCCCTCAACGCCATCGCGTCCTTCATCAACACGGACCCGGAGCGCGCCAGGGAACTGGTAGTGGAGTT
>JABFWC010000330.1 GCA_013362385.1 Pseudarthrobacter sp. | reverse complement strand
TGGGACGACCCCGACACCTGCCAGGCATCAATCCCGCTGACCAGTGACGAAGCCGCCACCCTCGGCAACCTCCTGGGCGGCCAGCACCTGGCCATGAAACTCGCGGAAGAGCACAAGGACGTCCCGGGCATCGTCACCCGGCAGTTCTCCATCGCCGCGGATTCCCCGTTCCAGAACCAGCCCATGGGCAAGGCGTGCATCCGCACCCGCTGCGGCGTCTCGATCGTGGCGATCATGCGCGAAGGTGAGGTGCTGCCCTCGCCGGGGCCCGACGTCGTGCTCCACCCCGGTGACCTGCTCGTGGCGGTGGGCACGCAGGAAGGTCTCGACTCGGCGGCCAATATCCTGCGCCACGGCTAGCTCCCATGGACCCGCTGGCCCTGACCCTCATCGAACTGGGGGCCGTTGTGTTCTGCCTCGGCCTGCTGGCCAGGCTGGCCGGACGGATCGGAATGTCCCCCATCCCGCTGTACCTCCTGGGCGGCCTCGCGTTCGGCGCCGGCGGAATCATCAAGCTCGAAGGCATGCACGAGTTCGCACATCTCTCCGGGGAGATCGGCGTCATCCTGCTGCTGCTTATGCTCGGACTGGAATATACGGCGGCGGAGCTCTTCACCGGGCTGCGCCGCTCCTGGCAGGCCGGCGTCCTTGACCTGGTCCTCAACTTCGTTCCGGGCGCAGCGCTTGCCCTGTTCCTGCACTGGGGCTTTGTCGGGGCCATGGTGATGGGCGGCGTGACCTACATATCCTCATCCGGAATTGCCGCGAAGGTCATCACCGACCTCGGCCGGCTGGGCAACCGCGAAACGCCGGTGGTGCTGTCCATCCTGGTGTTCGAGGACCTCGCCATGGCCGTCTACCTGCCCATCCTCACCGCCACCCTCGCCGGGGTGAGCTTCCTGGGAGGCCTGACCACCGTGGGGATCGCCCTGGCCGTGGTGAGCATGGTCCTCATGGTGGCGCTGCGCCACGGGCACCACGTCTCCAAGGCCGTCCACAGCGAAAATTCAGAGGTCTTCCTGCTCAACGTCCTCGGAGCCGCGCTGCTGGTGGCCGGTGCGGCGTCCGCCATGCAGGTCTCCGCCGCGGTGGGGGCGTTCATGCTGGGCATCGCCATTTCCGGGTCCACGGCGCACAGTGCCACCCGCATCCTCGAACCGCTGCGGGACTTGTTCGCGGCCATTTTCTTCGTGGCGTTCGGGCTCAACACCGATCCCGCCACGATTCCGCCCGTGCTCGGCTGGGCGCTGGTCCTGGCAGTGGCCACCGCCGCCACCAAGATGGCCACCGGCATCTGGGCGGCCAGGCGCGCGGGGATCGCCCGGCCGGGGCGCTTCCGCGCCGGTGCAGCACTCATTGCCCGTGGGGAATTCTCTATCGTCATCGCCGGCCTGGCTGTAGCCTCCGGAGTGGTTCCGCGCGAGCTTGCGGCCCTGGCCACCACGTATGTGCTGATCATGGCGGTGATGGGGCCGCTGGCCGCACGCTACGTGGAGCCACTGGCGAAGGCGTTCACGCGGAAGCCGGCAGTCGCCGCGCAGGCATAAGGGACCGCGGGCGTCCGGAACGGATGCTGCCGCCGTTCCGGACGCTAAATGCTCGTCCGGTGGAAGTTCAGGTGGCTGCGGCTGGCGGTAGGACCACGCTGGCCCTGGTAGCGGTTGCCGTAGTCGCCCTGGCCGTAGGGGAACTCCGCGGCCGAGCTCAGCCGGAAGAAGCACAGCTGGCCGATCTTCATGCCCGGCCACAGCTTGATGGGCAGGGTGGCCATGTTGGAAAGCTCCAGGGTGACGTGGCCGGAGAAACCCGGGTCGATAAACCCGGCGGTGGAGTGCGTCAGGAGCCCCAGCCGGCCCAGGGAGGACTTGCCTTCCAGGCGGGCGGCGACGTCGTCAGGCAGGGTGACGGTCTCGTAGGTTGAGCCCAGCACAAATTCCCCGGGATGGAGGATGAAGGCCTCGTCCTGCTCCACCTCCACCAGGCGCGTCAGCTCGGGCTGCTCCTGGGCGGGGTCGATGTGGGCGTACTTGTGGTTGTCGAACAAGCGGAAGAATTTGTCGATCCTGACATCCACGGACGACGGCTGCACCATCGCGGGTTCGAAGGGTTCCAGCACGATCCGCTGGGAATCAATTTCGGCGCGAATGTCGCGGTCAGAGATCAGCACCGTCCCAAATTACCGTATTGGTTATCCCCAGCCTTATTTTCCCGTTGTTGCTGTAGCCCGGTGGGGCTAATGTTGCCAGTGATAGCCGCCGGATGGTCTCCCGGGCGGCCTGACAGAGCTGGGGATGTTGTGAATAGATTGGTTGCACCCTCTTTCATTGGCGTGCTCTGTGCGTTGGCGCTGGTCTCGTCGTCCGCCTCCGCACCGCTGCCGC
>JABFWC010000342.1 GCA_013362385.1 Pseudarthrobacter sp. | reverse complement strand
CTCCGCTGGCTCTACACCGCCCCCGCCACGGGTGAACTGGTCGCGATGGACTCCAAGGCCCGGCTCTTCCCGCCAGGCCTCAAGCGCTTCCTCCAGGTACGCGACGACACCTGCCGCACCCCCTACTGCGACGCCCCGATCAGGCACCACGACCACATCACCTCCTGGCAAAACGGCGGCCCCACGGCTGCGGGTAACGGCCAAGGCCTCTGCGAGGCCTGCAACCACACCAAGGAAACCCCCGGCTGGACCGCCAAACCAGCCCCCGGACCACCCCACACCGTCGCAACCAGCACCCCCACCGGCCACACCTACCACTCCACCGCACCACCACTGCCCGGAACAGCAGTGACTGGCACACAGCCGCGGGCCAGCACACCGCTGCTGCCCGGCACAGCTGGGGCCAGCACAGGCGGCAGTGTTCGCACGGCCACAAAAGGGATCCGCAAACGAGCCGCGTCCAGCAGCCCGTGTTGTGGTGACGCCCTGGTGCTGTCGTGATGCCTAAGCTACCGACGCTGACTCAAGGGCTGCGCGCAGCTGGCGTACCGCCGTCGTCCCACCTGCCATGAACCACTCCAGCCCGTTGACCGTGACGGTGTCCACGGAGCCGCCAGCCGCCGCGACGATGGCCTTGCCCGGCAGCCAGTCCCATTCCGGGCAGCTGTGCTGGAACCAGCAGCCCAGCTGCCCGTCCGCAACGCGGCCCAAATCGCAGGAGCCCGAACCCAGCATCCGAAGGGAGGCCGCGGAGGTGGCGGCCGCGTGCCACGGCATGGCGCACATGGGATCCATCAGCCAAGTGGGGTGGATATACGTGGCCGCACCGAGTTCGGCAACAGGGGTGGTGTTCCGCTTGCCGCCGTCGTCCGTGAACACCGTCAGCGTGTCACCGTTGAGCGTCGCCCGCCTGTCCCGGCCGCCGAGCCACAGCTTGTCCTCCTCCGGCTGGAAGATTGCGCCCAGCAGGACCCCATTGTAGTCCTTCAGGGCGATGGCCGAGCACCAGTACGTGGAGCCGTGCAGGAAGTTATAGGTGCCGTCCACGGGGTCAATAACCCAGGTCCGGCCGCTTGTGCCCTGAATGGAGGTACCTTCTTCGCCGAGGATGCCGTCGTCCGGCCGGCACCGGCGCAGCTGCGACAGCACATAGGCCTCGGCCGCATGGTCCGCGGCGGTAACCACGTCGGAGACGGACGTCTTCTGCTCCGACTGCAGGCCTGCCATCCGCATGAGAAGCGCCAGCTGCCCGGCCTCCTTCACGAGGGCCGCGGCGAGCTGGTAGTCGTCCAATGCAGGGTCAAGTTCAACAGCGCTGTGCCGGCCAATGGTCATGGCTTCAGTGTATGGGGCGGGATAATGGTGCCATGGCCAAAACCCCTGCCCAGCGGATCAAGAAGCACGGCGCCAACGCGGTGGTGCCGCAGCATCACCTTCCCCCGGTGGTGAATCCCACCACGGCGCGCACGCCGGAGAAGGCCCAAGGCAACAGCAACCTGATCGTGATTGCCGGCGTAGTGGCCAGCCTGTTCCTCTTCTGGTACCTGCACCTGCTCACCCTGGACCAGCTCACGCAGCTCACCGAAGGCCGGGCCATGCCGGATGCCCTGTTCGGTGGTTTCGATTCGGACTACATCCGGCAGCTGCAGGCAGTGATGAACGCCGACGCCTTGGGCCAGCTGAACTACGTCCACAAGACCGCCGGAACACTGTTCCCGCTGATCTTCGGGTTCACGTGGCTGCTGCTCATCGGCACCAACGTGGCCCGGAAAGCACTGCGCTGGGCCCTGTGGGCGCTGCCGCTGCTCTTCGTGGTGGTCCGGCTGTGGGGCAACGTGGCCATCGACGCCATGCTGGCCTCAAGCGGTCCGGACGCCGGCCAGGTGGCGCTGGCATCAGGCCTCACCGTTGCCGGCTGGGTGCTGTTCGTCCTGAGCCTACTGGCGGGTGCGGCGGCGGTACTGCTGCGGGGCCGGAAAGCCGGCTCCCGGGACTAATCGGTCTCAACGGCCTCGAATCAACGGGGCAGCCGGAACGTCGAAGCGGGTTACCGGGCCGCAAGGGCAAGAGCCCGGCGTGCCTTCCGGTGCCGGTGCACCCGGCTGGCCACCACCAGCCCGGCCGCAGCCATCCCCACGGTCACTGGATATGCCATCAGCCGTTCGAGCGTGCCCGGCTCGGGCACGCCCATATGGGTCAGGCCGCCGGTAGCCAGCGCGGCAAGCGACACCAGGCTGCACGCGAGGATGAGCCACGCCATACCGGTCTTCCGCAGCCACAGCAGGCCTAGGACCAGCAGGGCCGCGGCGCCGGCAAGGAAGTACATGATGGCGCCCGTGTAGTGCCACGGGGAGCCGACGTCCTCGGGAACGAGGCCTACGATCACAGTCCCGGCACCCGCGGCGCCCGTCAGCAGCCGCACCCAGAGCGCGGCCAGCCAAGGCTTCCGGCGGGCCCGGTCCACCCGGGCGCCCGGCCGGGCGGCCACGCACAGCAATCCCGAGGTCAGCAGCACCGCGCCCAGCAGCATGCCGAGGCCCTGCACCACGAACGAGGCGTTCATCAGCCAGTTCAGGGGCGAGCACACGTCCCTCCCGGCGTAGACACCGCAGCGGATGGCGCCGAGGTCACTGATATAGCCGGTTCGGAGGTCATACGGACGCGGCCCTGCCCAGCCCATTGCCACCGCAGCTTCGGCGGCAAAATACTGCAGGACGCTCAGCGTGGACCAGGCACCGATGTAATGCCGGGTGGATGCAGTGTCCGGGATGTAGGCAGCGGCGGGAGCTGCGGACGGGGCAGGACTCATGGGTTGAGCGTAGTACGCCCCCGCACCTTGTATGCTTGTAACCGTGTCCGGACGGACCGGTCCCGCCGGCCCCCGGATGCGCGCCCTCGTAGCTCAGTGGATAGAGCACGGCTCTCCTAAAGCCGGTGTCGTTGGTTCGATTCCAATCGAGGGCACTTGAACCTTCGCTCCCCGGAGTCCGACCTCCGCGCCTATCTCCTTGGCAGCACCCCGGACAACCCCTCCACCGCACCGGACCGGCCCGGCCGCTGGCACGTGGAGCGTGAGCTCCTGGACCGGGCGGATGGCACCCGCGGAACCTTTTCCGGCGTCGTGCTTTTCACGCCCACGCACGACGGCGGCCTGCTCCTTTCCGAGGAAGGCACCATGCGCTGGCCTGCTTTCACCGGCCCCGCGTCCCGGACGTACGTCCTGGAACCGTCGGGCCAGCCGGACGCCCTGGACGTGTTCTTTCCCGACGGCCGGCCGTTCCACCGGATGAGCTTCTCCCCGGACGCCAACCTGGACACCCACTGGTGCGACCCCGACACCTACCGCGTGCTGTACACGTGGGAGGGGCCGGACGCGTTCAGCTACAGCTGGGATGTGGCCGGGCCGCGCAAAGACCTGTTGCTGGTGTCACGGCTGGTGCGGAAGGCGGATGTGTGAACGACCGCATCGTGGTGTCCGCCGTCTGCGTCTTCGACGACGCCGCCCGCCTCCTGACCGTCAGGAAGCGCGGAACCGCCATGTTCATGCATCCCGGCGGCAAGCCGGAGCCGGGCGAAACCGCCGTCCAGGCAGCGGCCCGCGAGCTGGCCGAAGAAGTCGGGATCGTCGTCGACCCGCAGGACCTGTCGCTGATGGGCGTCTGGATCGCAAAGGCCGCGAACGAGGCCGCCACGGACATCGAGGCGACGGTCTTCCTGGCTCCGGGCACATGGGAAGCCAGGCCCGCCGCCGAAATCGCGGAAATCCGCTGGCTCGACCTTGGCATGCTGACCCGCGGCGCGTCCCTTCCCCAGGACCTGGCGCCCCTTCTGACGGACCACATCCTGCCCGTGCTCGCCGCCACTCCCCCGGCGCCCTTGGGGCTGGAACCCCGCGACTAGTACTCGGGTACTGCTTCCTGCGCCACGGCTGTCGCTTCGGCGAACTGCGTCCGGTACAGCTCGGCGTAGCGGCCGTCGGCGGCCAGGAGCTCGGTGTGGGTTCCGCGCTCGACGATCCGGCCGTCCTCCACCACCAGGATGGCGTCGGCGGCACGGACGGTGGACAGCCGGTGGGCAATCACGACGGCGGTCCGGCCCTCGAGTGCGGCCCCGAGGGCTGCCTGCACGGCGGCTTCGTTCGTGGAGTCCAGCGCCGCGGTGGCCTCATCTAATATGACGACGCGCGGCTGGGCGATGAGCAGCCGGGCGATGGTGAGGCGTTGCCGTTCCCCGCCCGAGAGCCGGTAGCCGCGCTCGCCCACCACCGTCTCCAGCCCGTCCGGCAGGGACCGGATCATGGCCTCCAGCCGCGCCTGCCGCAGGACGTCCCACATGTCCTCGTCGGTGGCATCCGGCCGTGCCAGGCGCAGGTTGGAGGCGATGGTTTCGTGGAAGAGGTGCCCGTCCTGGGTGACCATCCCCAGGGTGTCGCGGAGCGAATCGAACGTGGTGTCGCGGACGTCCACCCCTGACCCAGGCCTGGTGCCGCCGAGCCGCACGGCCCCGGCGTCGACGTCGTACAGCCGGGCCAGCAGCTGCGCGATGGTGGACTTTCCGGCGCCGGACGAGCCCACCAGGGCGACTGTCTGGCCGGGTTCCACCCGGAAGCTGATGCCGTGCAGCACTTCCTCGCCTCCGCCGGTGTCCAGCGTCGACACCTCCTCCAGGGAGGCCAGCGACACCTTGTCCGCCGCCGGGTAGCCGAAGCGGACGTTGTCGAACTCGACCGAAACGGGGCCGGCCGGGATGGGTGCCGCGTTCGGCTTCTGCTGGATCAGGGGCTGCAGGTCGAGGATTTCAAAGACGCGTTCGAAGCTGACCAGGGCGCTCATGATCTCCACGCGGGCGCTGGACAGCGATGTCAGCGGGGCGTAGAGCCGGGTCAGCAGCAGCGCGAGGACCACCACATCACCGGCGGCCAGCTGGCCGCTGAGGGCCAGCCAACCGCCCAGGCCGTAGACCAGGGCGAGCGCCAGCGCGGAGACCAGCGTCAGGGCCGTCACGAAGGTGAACTGCAGCATGGCCGTGCGGACGCCGATGTCCCGGACACGGCCGGCCCGGAGGGCGAATTCGCGGGATTCGTCGTCGGGCCGGCCGAAGAGCTTCACGAGCGTGGCGCCGGGCGCCGAGAACCGCTCCGTCATCTGGGTGCCCATGGCGGCGTTGTGCGCGGCGGCTTCGCGGCGCAGGTCCGCGAGCTTCGAGCCCATCCGGCGGGCCGGGATGAGGAAGATCGGCAGCAGCACCATGGCCAGCACGGTCACCAGCCAGGAGGTGTTGAGCATGACGGCGAGCGTCAGGGCGAGCGCCACTACGTTGCTCACGACGCCGGACAGCGTGCCGGCGAACGCGGATTGCGCCCCGATGACGTCGTTGTTGAGCCGGCTGACCAGGGCTCCGGTGCGGGTCCGGGTGAAGAAGGCGATGGGCATGCGCTGGACATGGTCGAACACCCGGGTGCGCAGGTCCACGATGACGCCTTCGCCGATGGTGGCGGACAGCCAGCGGGTCAGCAGGCCCACGCCCGCTTCGCCCACGGCCACGAGGGCGATCAGCACCGCCAGCCGGATGACGGTGTCCACGCCCGCGTTGGCGATGATGGCATCAACCACCTGCCCTGCGAGCACGGGTGTGGCCACGGCCAGGAAGGCACCCGCCACCGAGGCGAGCACGAAGGCGATGAGCTTGCCCTTGTGCGGTGCGGCGAACGCCAGCACGCGCCGCAGTGTTTCCTTCGAGATCGGCCCGGAGCCGCTCTTGGCGGTGCTGATGTTGCGCAGCGAGTTCCAGGCCACGCGGTCCATGCTCATGGTTGTTTCTCCTGGCTTGGGCTGTGGTGGAGCTCCTGGACCTTGCCGTTGTCCAGGTGCCACCGGGAGTCGAGTCGAACATTTTCCAGCAGCCGGCGGTCGTGGGTGACCAGCAGCAGCGCGCCCTCGTAGCTTTCCAGCGCCTCCTCCAGCTGTTCGATCGCGGGAAGGTCGAGGTGGTTGGTGGGTTCGTCCAGTACCAGCAGGTTCACTCCGCGTGCCTGCAGCAGGGCAAGGGCGGCCCGGGTCCGCTCGCCGGGCGAGAGTGAGTCAACTGTGCGAGACGTATGGTCGGCCTTCAGGCCGAACTTGGCCAGGAGCGTGCGGACGTCCGCGCTGGTCCAGTCCGCCAGCACGGCTTCGACGGCGTCAGCCAGGTTCCGGCCGCCGTCCAGCAGCCCGCGGGCCTGGTCTATCTCGCCGACGGCCACGGACGCGCCCATGGAGGCGTCGCCGTCGTCCGGCTCCTGCGTCCCCAACAGCAGGCGCAGGAGGGTCGACTTGCCGGCGCCGTTGGGCCCGGTAATGCCGATGCGTTCCCCGCCGTTGAGCTGGAGGTTTACCGGTCCGAGCGTGAAGTCGCCTTGGCGCGCCACGGCGTTGCGCAGGGTCGCGACGACGGCGCTGGACCTGGGTGCCGTGCCGATGGAGAACTGGAGCTGCCATTCCTTCCGGGGCTCCTCCACGACGTCGAGCCGGGCGATCCGCGATTCCATCTGCCGGACCTTTTGCGCCTGCTTTTCGGAGGACTCGGTGCTGGCCGCGCGGCGGATCTTGTCGTTGTCCGGGTTCTTCTTCATTGCATTGCGGACGCCCTGCGAGCTCCACTCGCGCTGGGTCCGGGCCCTGGCCACCAGGTCGGCCTTCGTCGCGGCGAACTCCTCGTATTTTTCGCGTGCGTGCCGGCGGGCCACGGCCCGTTCCTCCAGGAAGGCGTCGTAGCCGCCGTCGTATACCGCCACGCTGTTCTGGGCCAGGTCCAGCTCGACCACCCTGGTCACGCAGCGCGCCAGGAATTCGCGGTCATGGCTGACCAGCACCACCCCGCCACGGAGTCCCTTGACGAAGGCCTCGAGGGTAGCAAGGCCGGCAAGGTCGAGGTCGTTGGTGGGCTCGTCCAGGAGCACTACGTCGAACCGGCTCAGCAGCAGGGCAGCCAAGGCCGCGCGGGCAGCCTGGCCGCCGGAAAGGCCGGTCATCAGCGCGTCCGGACCGGCGTCCAGGCCCAGGTCGGCCAACACCGCGGGCATGCGGTCTTCCAGGTCCGCAGCCCCGGAGGCCATCCAGCGGTCGAACGCCCGGGAATAGGCGTCGTCGGAACCGGGGGCGCCCGCGCCAAGGGCCTCCGCGGTGGCTTCCATCTCGGTGGTCGCTCCCGCGCAGCCGGTCCGCCGGGCAATGTAGCCGGCCACCGTTTCGCCGGGAATACGGTCGTGCTCCTGCGGCAGCCATCCCACAAAAGCGTCGGAGGGCGCCAGGCTGATGCTGCCTTCCTGCGGCTGGTCCACGCCGGCAAGGAGGCGAAGCAGGGTGGACTTCCCGGCGCCGTTCGCACCGACGACGCCCACGACGTCACCCGGGGCGACGGTCAGGGACAGCGCGGAAAAGAGCACGCGGTGGCCATGGCCGCCGGAGACGTCCTTGGCAACAAGGGTCGCAGTCATCGATGTGGTCCTTTCGCGAACCGCCCCGGGCTGCAGGGCATGAAAGAACCCGCTGGTCCGGACTTGGGGGGTGTACGGACCAACGGGCTCGACCAACAACTATAGTCGACTCGGGACCACGGGCAAAATCAACGCCGTGCCGGACGCGGTAAAATTGACTGATCAACCGTTCTGCAGAGAGCACTTCATGACCATCCCCGCCAAGGCGTTCCAGCGCTGGCTGCAAGGCATTGCCCCGGATGTCAGCACTGCAGACATCTGCAGGGTGTCCGGGATCAAACGGACCACGCTCGCCCAGCAACTGGTCCGGGGCAAGATCTCCATTGGCACCGTGGTCAGCATCAGCCGGGCCTACAACCTCAATCCCGTCACGGCCCTGGCCGGCTTCGACGCCTACAGCGTCCTGGGCGGCCCGCCGCAGCCGCCCACGCGGTGCGAACTGGTAAGCCAGATCTCCACCGCTGACCTCCTGCGTGCTGTACTGGCCCGGCCCGCGATGGAGCATGGCCACAGGAAGGGCGGCCCGCCGTTCGTCCTCGATCCGGCGCCGCACGCCACGTCCGTCAAGAACTGGGTGGATGCCATTGACGACGGCGAGGTCCGCCACCGCGTCTCGGCCGCCACGGGCGTGGCTCCCCAGAACTACTCCGCGCAGTTGACGGCCAACCGACTTTCCCCCGAGCTGGCTCTTGCCACGGCGATGGCGGCCGGGGTGGGCCCGGCCGACGGGCTGGTGGCCACCGGCGTCATCACTGAAGAGGAAGCCGGCTGGCCCCCGGACGCCCGGCAGGCGGCGTTGGACAGCATGTCCGACGGCGAGCTCACCGCCCTGGCCGGTGACAGGCTTCAAGCACTGGGCAAAACACTGCGCCGGCAGGAGCAGGACCAGGCGCAAACGGAAAAGATTTGGGAGAACCTGGGATGATCGAAACCCTGCAATGGACAACGCTTGCGGTCTGCGGCGTGATCGCCGCCGCCCGCATCCCCAGTGCGCTCCGAGGAGAGAACCGCTCCCTCTTTGGCATTTTTGCCCTGATGACCCTGGCCATCCTGCTGAGTATCCAGGAGCCCTACCTCATCATCGACCAGGCCCTTGGCGGGATCAACGTCGCCAATTTGCTGCTGCGCTTTGTCATTTTCGGGGCCATCTTCTTCATGGGCGTCCGGGTGTCCAAGGGCTTCGGCGCGGATGCCGCCTACCGGCTCATCACGGGACGGACGGGGATGGTGGCGTTGCTGGCCGTCTCCGTGGTGCTGGTAGCGGTCTTCCTGGCCATGGACTCCGCGGGCTCGTCTGCCGGCCTGGCGGCAATCGCGGGGAAAGATACCCGCAACTACGTGCTCGTTGAATACTATGGCGCTGCCGGCCGGGCCTACCCCGCCTTCGTGGCCCTCGCGCTGCTGCCGGCCATGGTCCGCGCCGTGCAGGACCGGCTGCCGATCCTGGTGCGGGTCGCCGCCGGACTGCTTGCACTGGGTTCGGTGGCCGTTGCCCTTACGCTGCTCTTCCCCGTGATCCCCCCAGCCCTGGGGGCGATCGAGTTCGTTATCAACTACACGGCGGTGCTGTGTTTCGTGGTGGGGCTGGCCCTCATCTGGGCCGCGAGGGTGCAGAACCGCAGGGTCGGCGCCGCCCGGAAGACATCTACCGAAA
>JABFWC010000263.1 GCA_013362385.1 Pseudarthrobacter sp. | reverse complement strand
TCTCGGACAGGTGGTCGGCGGCCACCTTCGCATCGGCCCGGAAGCCCCAGCCGGCGGGCAGCACCACCCGGATGTCGTCGTCGCCGATCCATTGCCGGTTGATGGTGTTGGGCCAGGCGAAGCCGGTCTGCCCCACCTGGAACACCACGGCCAGGTCGAGGTCGCCGCCGCTGCGCAGCCCCTGGATGGTCTGGCCCGGTTCGGCCACGGACACCCGCAGGTCGATGCCCAGGTTCTTCCACGCCGGGTTCTTCAGGATGCGGGGGAGGACGTAGGTGGCCAGGCTGGGGAAGATGCCCAGCCGCAGCTCCTGGCTTCCGCTGTCCTGGCTCCTTGAGGCGGCGGCCATCAGCGCTTCGATGTCCGTGAGCACTTTGGCGGCATGGCGGGTCATGACGACGGCGGCTTCCGTGGGGACCACGCTGCGCGCCGAGCGCTGGAAGAGAGTTACGCCCGTGTCCCGCTCCAGGGCTGTCATCTGCTGGGAGACCGCGGAGGCCGTGTAGCCGAGTGTCGCCGCGGCCGCGGCGAACGAGCCCAGGCGCGTGACTTCCAGCAGGGTCTTCAGGTGCACCGGATTTACCACCAGTTCACAGTACTGCACCCATCCGTTGCCGTGGCTGCGCCGAATTGCCGTCTGTAGAGGAGCATCAGTTGTCACCCAACCCAGCAGGAAGTTCAGGCGGACGGCGGCGCATCGCCGTAATCGGCAGCGGCGTAGCCGGACTCACAGCGGCCTACGTGCTCAACCGGGAAGACGACGTCACCCTTTTCGAAGCCGATTCGCGGCTCGGCGGCCATGCCCACACGCACGACATTCCCCAGCCGGACGGTACTGTCCTCGGCGTCGACACCGGATTCATCGTGCACAACGAACGGACGTATCCCACCCTGCTGAGGCTGTTTGCCGAACTCGGAGTGGAAACCCAGGACTCGGAAATGAGCATGTCCATCCGCTGCGACGGCTGCGGGCTGGAGTACGCGGGCGCCCGCGAAGGCGCCCGCGGCATCATCGCCCGGCCGTCCAGCCTGCTGCGGGGCCGCTACCTGCTGATGCTGCTGGAAGTCACCCGGTTCTACCGGAAGGCGCGGGAACTGCTCAAGGCGGCTCCGCCGTCGGCCATCAGCACTGAGGTGGAGGTCCCGGAGCTGACGCTGGGCGCGTTCCTGGAGCGCGAAAACTTCAGCCCGTACTTCATTTCCCACTTTATGACCCCGGTGGTGAGTGCGGTCTGGTCCTGCGACCCGGCCACGGCCCTGGCCTACCCGGCACGGTACCTTTTCGCGTTCCTGGGCCACCACGGCATGCTGGGCATCAAGGGCTCGCCGCAGTGGCGCACCGTCACCGGCGGGTCGGCGCGGTACGTGGAGAAGCTCGCCGCAACGCTCAACGACGTGCGGCTCGGCAGCCCGGTCACCGCCATCCGGCGGGTTCCCGGAGGGGTGGAGATCGCGACCGCCGGCGGGTTGGAGGATTTTGACGCCGTCGTGATTGCCACCCATCCCGGCCAGGCGCTCGGGTTCCTGGCCGACGCCACGCCGGCGGAGAAGGAAGCCCTCGGCGGGATGCCGTACTCGGTGAACCACACCGTGTTCCACCAGGACCCCGCCGTCCTGCCGGCAGCGGACAATGCCAAAGCTTCGTGGAACTACCGGCTGCCGTCCTGCGACGCCCGGCCGGATAAGGTGCTGGTGAGCTACGACCTGACCCGCCTGCAGCGGCTCTCGCCGGCGGACGGGCGGCGGTACCTGGTGAGCCTGGGGGAGTCGGATTTGATTTCGGACGACGCCGTCCTGGAACGCATGGTGTACGAGCACCCGCAGTACACCCCCCAATCGCTAAAGGGGCAGCAGGCCATCGCGGCACTCAGCGACAACCGCATCGCCTACGCAGGCGCCTACCTGGGCTGGGGTTTCCACGAGGACGGCGCCCTGTCCGGTGTCCGGGCCGCCGAAAAGCTCGGGCGCACCTGGCCGGTGGCGCTCGCCGACCCGGGCAATGCGGCCGGTGAAGGGGAGCGGGAACTGGCCGCGGAACCTGCATGACCATGGACGCCTCGATCTACCGCACCTCGATCTCCCACGTGCGGCGCACCCCGCTGAAGAACGCCTTCACCTACCGCAGCTACAGCTGGTTTGTCGACGTCGACCGCTTGCCCCGCCTGCCCTTCCTGCTCCGGCCCCTGGCGGCTTTCCGCGCCGCCGACCATCTCGGTGACCCGGAGGCCGGCATCCGTTCCAATGTGGAGCGGTACCTGCGGACCGAGGGCATCGAGCCCGACGGCGGTCCCATCCACATGCTGGCCAGTGCACGGGTCTTCGGCTACGTCTTCAACCCGTTGACCCTGTTCTGGTGCTACCGGTCCAGCGGCGAGCTGCAGTGCGT
>JABFWC010000349.1 GCA_013362385.1 Pseudarthrobacter sp. | reverse complement strand
CGCCTACTTCGCCGAGCAGGCGCCCTGGGTGCTGCGGAAGACCGACATCGAACGCATGAACACCGTGCTGTACGTGACGCTGGAGGTGCTCCGGATCGTGGCGATCCTGGCCCAGCCGGTCATGCCGAACGCCACGGCCAAGCTCCTGGACGCCCTCGGCCAGCCGGAAGGCGACGCCCGGCAGTTCGCCGCGCTCGGCACCCCGATCCGGCCCGGCACTGCGCTTCCTGCTCCCGCCCCCGTCTTCCCCAAGTTCGAAGAACCCGCCGAATAGGACCCGCAGAACGCAGACAGGATGCGCTCATGTCCAAAAGCCGAGACGGCTTGACCACCATATGGATGTCTTGGCTACCCTGAAAACATGAGCGCATCCCCCATTGATCTTGCAGTAATTCCTGGCGACGGCATCGGTCCCGAGGTCATCGCCGAGGCAGTCAAAGTCCTGGAAAAGGCTGTGGCTGCGGAGGGCGTCGAACTCAGGCAGACCCACTACGACCTCGGCGCCGAGCACTGGCTGGCCACCGGCGAAACCCTGCCGGACCACGTCCTGGCCGACCTGAAGACGCGCGACGCCATCCTCTTCGGTGCCGTCGGCGCCGCCCCCGGCGACACCCGCATTCCGTCCGGGATCATCGAGCGCGAACTGCTCCTGAAGCTGCGCTTCAGCCTGGACCACTACGTCAACCTGCGGCCTTCCCGGCTCTACGGGACGGTGGGCAGCCCGCTGGCCAACCCCGGCACCATCGACTTCATCGTGGTCCGCGAAGGCACCGAAGGCCCGTACGTGGGCAACGGCGGCACACTGCGGCCCGGAACCCCGCACGAGGTTGCCACCGAGGTTTCGCTGAACACGGCCCACGGTGTGGAACGCGTCGTCCGGGATGCCTTCCGCCGCGCCAGCGCCCGGGAGCGCAAGCACGTCACCCTGGTCCACAAGCACAACGTCCTGGTCTTCGCCGGGCACCTCTGGAAGCGGACGGTCGAGGCTGTCGCCCAGGAATTCCCTGAGGTCACCCACGACTACCTGCATGTGGACGCGGCCACCATCTTCATGGTCACGGACCCCTCTCGCTTTGATGTGATTGTCACCGACAACCTCTTCGGCGACATCCTCACCGACCTCGCTGCCGCCGTCACCGGCGGCATCGGCCTGGCGGCATCGGGCAACATCAACATGGACCGCACCGCACCGTCCATGTTCGAGCCGGTCCACGGTTCCGCTCCGGACATCGCCGGGCAGGGCAAGGCAGACCCCTCGGCGGCCATCCTCTCCGCCGCGCTCCTGCTGGACCACCTGGGCTACGCCACTGCGGCGCGCAGGATCGAAGCGGCCGTGGCTGCCGACGTCGAAAAGCGCGACGGCACCGCCCGCAGCACCAGCGCCATCGGCGACGCCATCGCCGCCGGTCTGTAGCTGTAGTGGCCCCGGCGGGTTGCCGCCGGCTTCGGGCGTAAGCTTGTCTCGAATCACCAAATGCCGCCTGATGGTTCAGCGCTGAACCCTTCGGGCGGCCGATCGTGGAGGAACCATGACTCAGACTGCCCACGGCGTCGAATTCACCCGGCAGCCCTCGGCCAACCCGAAGTCTGCCGAAGAGCGTGCAGCCATCCTGGCGAACCCGGGATTCGGCAACTACTTCACCGACCACACCGCCATCGTCGACTACAGCGTCGACGCGGACGGCAACGGCGGCTGGCACGACGCCCGGATCGAGGCCTACGGGCCGATCGTCCTGGACCCCTCAGCCGCGGTCTTCCACTACGGCCAGGAGATCTTCGAAGGGCTCAAGGCGTACCGCCACGCCGACGGCTCGGTCTGGACCTTCCGGCCCGAGGCCAACGCCGCTCGCCTGAACAAGTCCGCCCGCCGGCTGGCACTGCCCGAACTGCCCGCCGAGTACTTCCTCACCGCCATCCGCGAACTGGTGGCTGCGGACAAGGAATGGGTTCCCACCGGCGACGGCGAGGCCCTGTACCTGCGGCCGTTCATGATCGCCACCGAAGCGTTCCTTGGCGTCCGCGCCGCGCGGGAGGTCTCCTTCCGCGTGATTGCCTCGCCGGCCGGCAACTACTTCGGCGGCGAGCTCAAGCCGGTCTCCATCTGGATTTCGCGGCAGTACGCCCGCGCCGGCCGCGGCGGCACCGGCGACGCCAAGTGCGGCGGCAACTACGCCGCTTCCCTCATCGCCCAGCAGGAGGCGGAGGCCAACGGCTGCAAGCAGGTTCTCTTCCTGGACCACTTCAACGATGACGCCGTGGAAGAGCTGGGCGGCATGAACGTGTTCTTCGTCATGAAGGACGGCTCGCTGGTCACCCCCGCGCTCACCGGCACCATCCTCGAAGGCGTCACCCGGATGTCCGTGTTCCAGGTCGCCAAGGACATGGGCCGCGAAGTA
>JABFWC010000259.1 GCA_013362385.1 Pseudarthrobacter sp. | reverse complement strand
GGAGGAACTGCGTCGGTTGGACCGGGAATCGGCCAAGCTGATGGTGGACTACATCTATACGCGCTCGACGCCGGCGGGCTGGCCGGCCCCGCCGGCCCGCCTGACATCGGACGCACTCCTGGGCAGGATTTTCCAGGTCGAGTCGGATCCTGAGGTGTTCATTTGCGGCCAAACGGTTTTCGTAGAGACCGTTGCGGACTGGCTGGTGATGGCCGGGTACCCGGTGGAGTCGATAAAGACAGAACGGTTTGGCGGGACGGGAGGCAACCGGTGAACAGCGCGGACGATTTCGCTGTCCCCCACTCGGGCGATCAGGATATTGCAGCGTCGCCCCACGATCCGGTTCCGTACCTGGACGGTAACGCTGCTGCCGGGGCGCTGTCGGAAGTGTTCCGCATCGACATCATCGCGGCGCTCGGACGGTGCAGGCATTGTGGTTCAGTCAGGGCTTTCGCTGAGGCCATGGTGTTTGTGGATGCGCCCGGCGTTGTGGTCCGCTGCCGCAACTGCCAGGGCGTGCTGCTCAGGCTGGTGGAAACGCCAACCCGGTATTGGCTGGATTTGAGCGGCCTCAGCTATCTGGAGATCAACCGCGACGAGTAGGCCCCATCACCGGCTGCAGCTAGAGTCAGAGGAAAGGTCTGACATCTAAAGGGAGAAGTTCATGACAACCACAGTCGCCGTCCTGGGAACCGGGATCATGGGTGCGGGCATGGCGGGCAACCTGGCCAACGCGGACCTCGATGTGCGGGTGTGGAACCGCAACAGGGACCGGGCTGAGCCGCTGGCAGATGCAGGAGCCGCCGTCGCGGACTCTGCCGCGGAGGCGGTCGCGGGCGCGGACGTCGTGCTGACCATGCTCTTCGACGAAGCCGCCGTTTCCGAGGTCATGGCCGAAGCTCTGCCCGCCATGACCCGCGGGGCCGTGTGGGTCCAGAGCGGGACCCTTGGCGTGGAAGCGACCGGGCGGCTGGCGGAACGGGCGGCCGCGACTGGCATCGAGTTCGTCGACGCCCCGGTCATGGGGACCAAGCAGCCCGCGGAGGAGGGCAAGCTCATCATTCTTGCCGCCGGGCCGGACCGGGTCCGCAGCGCTCTCGAACCGGTCTTCGAGGCCATCGCGGCGCGCACCATCTGGGTGGGCGAGCGTCCCGGCGACGGGCACCGGCTCAAGCTGGTGGCAAACGCGTGGGTGGTCTCCCTCGTCGCGGCCGCAGCGCAGTCCATCGACCTCGCCGCACGCCTCGGCCTGGACCCCCAGCTCTTCCTGGACACGATCGCCGGCGGAGCCTCCGACAGCCCGTACGCGCAGGCGAAGGGCCGCGCCATGATCGGCGGCAACCTCGCCGCCAGCTTTCCCCTCGAAGGCGCCGCGAAAGATACGCAGCTCATCCTCGAGGCAATGGGGCAGGCCGGGGCACGACAGGACTTCCTGCAGGCAGTCTCGGCTCTGTATGCCGATGCGCTCGCGGCCGGGCACGGCGGGGACGACCTCGCCGCCGTCGTCGCGGCGTTCCGCCGGGACCATGAACCAGGTGGCCGGTAGCCTACTTCTTCGTCAGCCGGTACCGCTCGATCTGCCGCAGCCGCCGCAGGAGGCTGTCGCGCCGCGGGTGGGGGACGGCGTCGGGCGCCTCGGCGGTGAGGTCGATGTGCTTGGTGCCGTACTGCCACAGCAGAAGGTCGTCCAGGAGCCGGTCCGGTCCCGGGGAGTAGCGGTGGTCCAGGGCCTTGCGGACCTCGGTGATGCGGTTGGCGCTGAGCAGGCCCGCCAGCTGCATGGTCTCGTTCAGCCCGTGGGCGGCGAGGAGCTCCGCGGCCCAGCCCCAGTCGTCGTCCACCTTGCGGTCCACGTGCGGGAGCAGCGTGCGCCAGACGTCCCGGATGCGGTTCGGCGTGAGCGGCAATGCGCCCTCGCCGTCCATATCCCAGTAGCTGCGCACTTCCTCGTACCGTTCGTGCAGGTCGGCGAACGCTGATTCCACCGTCTCCAGCATGGCCGCGGTGGCGGTGAACTGGCGGTCGAAGTGCGGCGTCCAGGCCCGCGGGTCCTCGGCCTTGAACCGGATGTCATGTTCGATCTCGCTCCACGCGTGGGCGAAGATGGTGCGGATCTGGCACTCGAAAAAGTAACTGCCGTTCGGCTGCAGGTCAGGGTTGAAGACCTGCTGGTACTCCTTCACGGCCTCATTCTGGATGGTGCGCAGGATCAGGTGCCGGCTTGAGTACCCGTACGTGCCGGACTCGATGGATCCGATGTCCTTCTCCCGGTCGCCGCGGCAGTCGAACAGCTGCCGCTGGCGTTTGATGATGTTGGCCACCGCCGCATTCTCGGCCGGCAGCTTGGTGATCACCCGGATGCCCACCATGTCATTGAGCGTCCGGAACGGATCCGGGAAC
>JABFWC010000121.1 GCA_013362385.1 Pseudarthrobacter sp. | reverse complement strand
ATGGCTGGCTTCCGGCATCAGCGCTGCTGGTGCCCGCGGCTGAGCCGGTTGCCGAACACTCCTGAGCGCGGCCTCGGCCCCATGGATAGGACATGGGACACCGGAGCCGGCGACCCGGTGTTGACGGCGCGCAGGGCACGGGCGAACAGCTTGGCGTCCTGGACTGCCTGCAGCCCGTCCGCTTCGGCGCTGATCCGCAGCACGATGTCTTCCTGGGCGATGGTTCCCGTGTAGCCGTGGTCCGCTTCGCACTGGGGATCGCCGCAGCTGGCCGGGCCCATGTCCAGCCGTTGTCCACCCGACCAGGCGATGGAGAGAGTTAGTTCCCGCACGGGGTCGGACGGCTTGTAGTTCTGCGGCTGGGCGTACATGTAGCTCAGCACCACCGAACGGATCTGGGCCACGGGAACGGACTCGGTGGAAATCTGGGCGACGATCTGCTCCCCCGCCTCATCCAGCTGCTGGTCGTCCACGTGGGTGATCACCAGCATGTCGGAGGTCAGCACCAGCACCGTGATGTGGCGGCGCACCTCGGCGCGGTCAAAGTGGGTTTCCAGGTGCACCAGGTGGGCCACGCACTCGCGGCCGTCCAAGGCGTCATCCACCACGTCGGAGACCAGGCGGGGGTAGAAACCGGCCTTCTGCAGGGCGTCCTCAAGGCTGCGGCCCTGGACGCCGTGGTTGTGTGAGCTGTGCTGGCGGACTGCCTGGTTTTCGTTGCCGGGCGTTTCGGGTGCGGACGCGGGAGGCGGAAAGCTCATGCCCCCTATTTTCACAGATCGCGCGGCAAACTTGCCAACCGCGTCAGCCCAGCATGGCGCGGCGCGCACTGTCCGTGCGCTGGGCGGCGTTGCCGATCCGCACATCCGCGGCCAGGATCGTAGCACCTGTTGTCCCGCACAGGACGGGGTTGAACTCCACCAGCGCGATTTCGGGATGGTTGTCCTTCATCCAGGCCAGCCTCCCGGCGAGGTCTTCCAGCGCCGCGACGTCCACGGCCGGCAGTCCCTGGTAGCCGAACAGCTTACGGGACGCCCGCGGGGAGCGGATGAAGTCGTGCACGTCAGCGGCGGAAAGCGGCGGAACCCGGTGCGACCAGTCGTCCAGGAGGTTGACGGCGTCACCGGCCAGGCCGAACGAAATGACCGGTCCCAGCAGCGGGTCCTCGATGGCGCGGAAAGTGCACGCCTGCCCCACGGGGGCCATCGCCTGGACTTCGAGGGCCGGGTCCCCATAGGCGGCGAGCGCCCGGCGCATCTGCGCCTCGTTCTGCCGCAGCGAGGCGGCGTCCTCGATGCCAAGGCGCACACCGCCCAGGTCCAGCCGGTGCCGGAGGGCGGGGTCGGTGGTTTTCAGGACGACGGGCCAGCCCAGGCCCTCGGCCGCCAGCACGGCCTCGTCCGGGGTGCTGAAGCCCACCGACGGCAGTACGGAGATGCCGTAGTGGGCCAGGAGGGTGGCGGCGGAAGCCGGATCAAGCTGTTTGAGCTGTTCGCCGTTGACGTCCTGCAGGAGCTGTTCGAGCAGGGCGTCGGCCTGTCCCGGGTCGCAGCCCGCGGGTTCGATGAAGTGTCCCTGGTCCCGGGACGCCCATTCGGCGTACCGGACCACGGCCGCCAGCGCCGCCACTGCTGCGCCCGGGTTGGAGAAGCACGGCAGGGTGCACCCGCCGCTTCCCACCATCCCCTCCACGTTGACGGCGGGGTCGAGGATGCCGGTAAATGCGGCCACCACGGGTTTGCCGGCCTCCGCCGAACACTCCGCCAGCACTGAGGCGATGGCCTCGGGGGCCAGGCCCCGTGCCGGGAGCAGGGCGGCGACGGCGGCGTGTACAGTGTCCCGGGCCAGGACCTCGAGCACAGTGTTGCGGAGGGCCGGCAGTGCCACCGACTGGCCGGCGTCGAGGTCGAGCCCCGAAACAACCTGCGCGACGCCCAACCCGTGGGCCGCGGCGCTGTCCGCCACGACAGTGCCCAGGGCCGGTGAATTGCTGAAGACGGCTACGTCCGCCCCGGCGGGAAGCGGCTGGCCCGAAACGACCTGGGCCACGTCCACCAACTGTTCCACGGTTTCGACGCGGATTACCCCGGACTGGCGGAGCATGGCGTCGAGGGCACCGGACGGGGCCTGCGTGGTGCGGACGGCGTGCCCGGGCGGCAGCCGAAGGCCCATGGTGTCCGACTTGGCCACGATGACCGGCTTGGTCCGGGCCAGACGGCGCGCGATGCGGGAGAACTTGCGCGGGTTGCCCACCGATTCCAGGTAGAGGCCCACCGCGGAGGTGTCGGCCTCGTCCTCCCAGTACTGCATCATGTCGTTGCCGGAGACGTCCGCCCGGTTCCCGGCGGACAGCATGGTGGACAGGCCCAGCCGGCGCCGGCTGGACGCGGCGTACAGGGCGACGCCGAT
>JABFWC010000076.1 GCA_013362385.1 Pseudarthrobacter sp. | reverse complement strand
CATCGGGCCTGCGCGCGGTGGTCGGCGTATGGCAGCACTCCCCCTTTGGGCGGTTCACCGACGTCATGCTGCAGCTGCCCACCGATCACCGGTTGCTGCTGGCACCAACCCGCGACGTGGCCGGCTTCATTTCCGCCACGTACAGCTTTGACGAGGTCCAGGTGGTGGACGTGCGCGCCCGGCTCGCGGATCGCGTGCTATCGGTCGACGCCGGGCCCCGCAGGCTTGCAGTGCATCCCGCGTGGCTTTCGGTGGTCAGTCCGCTGGCGGCGGCGGTTGCCCCGGGCGCCCGTACCTACGGCACGGCGGGAAGCGGCAGGGCGGAGTACTACGGGGTGAGCGACCTGCACAAGGTCACCTCCGCCGTCGTCCGCTTTGAAGGGCACGACGCCGGCGCCCTGGCGCCCGTGCGTCCCGCGGTGACATTCGGGTTCAGCAGCGTCCCCGCGCAACCCTGCCTTGCACGGGTGCGCGCACCACGGTGGTGGAGTCCCGGGTTCGCCGGCCCTAGAGCCCGCCGGCCTCCTCGACGCTCAACTGGGACTCGAACATACGGAAGTAGCGGCCCCGCAGCGCCACCAGTTCCCGGTGGGTACCCTGTTCCACGATCCGGCCGTCTTCCAGCATGTACACGATGTCGGCCTTTTCGATGGTGGCGAGCCGGTGGCTGATCGCGATGATGGTGCTGCTGCGGTCGGCGAAGAGCCTGGTGAAGATCCGGTGTTCGGCAAGGGCATCGATGGCGGATGTGGGTTCGTCCATCACCATGAAGGCGGCGTCACGGTAAAAGTTCCGGGCCATGGCCAGCCGTTGCCATTGGCCGCCGGACAGGCCGCTCCCCTTCCGCCCGCGGGGGTCCTCCATCCAGTTGCTCACGTGGTTGTCCAGTCCGTTGGGCAGCTTGCTGATGAAGTCCAGCGCCTCGGCGTCGGCTGCTGCCCGCTGGATCCGGATGTCATCCCGCGGAGCCTCCACGTCTCCGAAAAAGATGTTTTCCGCTGCGGTGGCGAACTCGTACTTGAGGAACTCCTGGCTGAGGACCGCCAGGTGCCGGTGCCAGGAGGTGACGTCGACGGCGGCGAGGTCGACGCCGTCGAGCATGACCTGTCCGGAGTCGGGGCTGTAGAGGCCTGCAAGGATGCGGATGAGCGTCGATTTGCCGGCGCCGTTTTCCCCCACTATCGCGATGTGCTGGCCCTTCCGGATGGTCATGCTGATGCCCCGGATCACTTCGATGTCACTGCCCGTGTAGGTGAAGCGGATGTCCTTCAGCTCTACGACCGCGGGCGCCTCCAGCAGCGGCGGCGCGTGCTCCGAGTGCATGGGCATGGCCATGAACAGCTCATAGTCCTTCAGGTTGGCAAGGTCCTCGTCGATGGAGCTGAGGGACGACACCAGGTTGTTGGCGGTGGACAGGGCGCGGCTGACGATCTGCTGGACATAGAGGAACTGCCCCACCGGCTGGGCGCGGGTGATGATCTGCCCCACCACCCAGATCAGCGAGACCACCTCGGCACCGTATTGCAGCGCATCCGCAGCCAGTTGTTTGGGGATGTACCGCCGCTGGTAATCGAGGCGGCGCCGCTCGTCGGCGTCCCGGAGCCGGGACCGGAGGTCCATGAGGAACCTGACGATGCCGTAGAGCCTCATCTCGGCGATGTGCTGCGGCCGCAGGAGGTTGGTTTCGATCATCCGCCGCTGCCGGCGGGAATCCACCTGGGTGTTCCAGTGCGCAATCTGTTCGCGGGACAGCTTGAACTGCAGGTACACGCTGGGGACGATCGCCATCAGGACGATGACGGCGATCCACCAGCTGACCAGAAGCAGGGCGCCAATGGCGAGGATGACCGAGACCAGCTGGGTGAAGATGGCGGCGATGCGGTCCAACACCCTGGCGTAGGAGTCGGAGAACCGTTTGGCGCGGTCGTAGAGGTCCACTGTTTCTTTGTCGTCGTAGCGCCAAAACTCGAGTGCGAGGAAGCGTTCGTACATCTGGTCGCCCACGATGGCGCCCACCTTGAAGCTCATCAGCTGCTGGATGTAGCGGTCGACGCTGGTGAACGCGCCCCAGAACAGTCCCAGGGCAGCCGTGATGACGACGTACACGATGGCCAGGCGGCCTGCACCGCCATCGCCCGCATAGGCGGCGGCCAGGGCCGTTGTGGTGAGGGACGCGAAAAACGTTGTGACCAGTGGCAGCACGGCCGATATCAGTGAGCCCAGGACCTTCATGACCACGGCACCGGGTGAGGCGCGGAAACTGACGCGGAGGACCTGGGCCACGGCCCGGGCATATGGCTTAAGTGCCAGCCGCCGCTGGGGTTCCCGCTTAGGGCTCAGCTCCGCGGGATGGCGTGGTTGGGACATGCAATCAGCCTAGTGCCGGGGGGGCTTTGACAGGCCCGGGCTCGAAGGGCGGGGCG
>JABFWC010000481.1 GCA_013362385.1 Pseudarthrobacter sp. | reverse complement strand
CAACCATCCCGGCCTGGCAGGGTTTTTCGGCGCCGGACCGGAGTCCTTCCGCGTGGTGGACCTGGAGCGGGCACAGGGCTTGGTCCGCGACCACGTCATCTTCTCGCCGGGTTTCGGCCGCACCCCGCACGGCCGGGCGCTGCACAGCTTCGGGCCGCTGTCGGCAGAAGGCGGCAGGGAAAAGTTCGCCCTGGCCATGACCCGGGCCAGGCGGTCCATGCACGTGCTGACCTGCTTCCGTCCGGAGGACCTGGACCACACCCGCCTGACGCATGGGGCCGTGGACCTGTATGCGCTGCTGAACCGGGAGATCTCGGGCAATACAGACCTGGGCACGCCCGCTTCGCGTGCGGCTGCCAGCGAGCAGGCGCTCGGCGCCGACCCGCTGGTGGCAGACCTGGGGGACCGGCTGCGGGCCCGGGGCGCCCGCGTGTGGCACCAGTACGACGGCGCCATCGACGTGGTTGCCGCCGCTGATCCCCTGAGCACCATGGGACGGGACGACGCCGACCTGCCCTGGCCGGTGGCGATCGAGTCTGACGGCACGGAGCAGTACCGCACCATGAGCGTGAGGGAGCGCAGCAGGCTGCGTCCGCAGTTGCTGGAACGGCTCGGCTGGCGGTACATGCCGCTGTGGACGATCGAGGTGTTCACTGATCCGTCGGCGTGCGCCGACCGGATCGCCGGCTACCTCGGGCTGGAAAACTTGGCGCTTCCCGGGCGGGCCGCGACCTCGGGCGGGTTCCTTGACGACGACGTCGACCAGGCGCTCAATGGTATTGACACACGCTCCGCGGGTGCGTCGTACCTGTCCCGGCAGAATGCGCGCCACCACGCCGGCCAAAACACTGCTGGCCAGACCGGTCACCGCAGCGCAGACCTTTCCGCGCCTGGACAAGTGGGAGCCAGCGAAGGCCACGCGACCGCTCGCGGAAATCTGGATAATAGCGCCGCGGCCGCCGGGCCGGACGGCAGGGAGGCCGGGAGAACGGCTGAAGACCGGATGCCCGGGGAACGGATGCCGCAGGAAGATGCGTCGCACGAAGACATGACACAGGAAGAACCGTCACCGGAAGGGACGTTGCAGGAAGACATGCAGCAGGAAGAAAAGAACCAGGGCGCCGCACCGGAGGCGGCAAAGCCTGCTGGCACGACGAGCCCGGCGGACGTCCGTGCGCCCGGTGGCATCCTGCCCACCAAGGCTGCAGAAGACGACGCCCGCAGCTGGGGCGATCGGGATGAGGACCACGACGCCTGGCTGAAGGAGCAGAAGCCGCCGCACTGGGGCTGACCACCCGCCGCGCGGCGGTACCCAGTTCCCCCGGGTCACCCGGAAGCCGCCGCATGTACCCCTGCCCGTCCCGGCACGTTCCGTCGCCCTGCGCGCGAACACGCCGGTGTACCAGTTCGGGACGCACCTGCTGCCGGAGTCCACACCGGGACTCCGGGCGGTTAGGGGGGTCCGACCAGGACAAAGAACAGCCGGCCCTGGGTCGACGCTCCTGCGAGCCGGCTCGCCTGCTCGGCATGCGCGGCCACGACGATCAGGCCCTCCGTCTCCGCGGTGCCCAACCACTGGCCGCTGTGCCCGCCCTTGGTCGAGGTCCACAACACGGGGACGGACGAGGCCAGCACCTCGGACGGGCCCTGCTGGTCGAAGCCGTTGGCCGACGTGAGCACGACATTCACCAATTGGCCCGGGGAGACGAGCTGGATGGACGAGGCATCGGCCATCCTCAGCGGGACAGCGGCGGAACCCGGCGGCATCCCGGCGAGCAGGCCGGGGCCAAGCAACTGGGTGTCGCTGAGGAGCTGCCCCTTGCGCAGCGGTGCGGCTAACTGCTTGCCGGCAGTGGAGCCTACGTCCTGGAGAAAGCCCTCGGCAACGACTCCGGGCGGCACGCGCACGGGAGCAATGTCCGATGCTGCCAGGGCGGTACCGGCCGGCAGGTCACGGGCGGCGGCGAGTGCCGCCACCGTGGTGAGAGGGGCCGGGGTCAGCTGTTGCACCGCCAACGCTGCGGCGGCGCAGAGCAGTAACGCTGCCGCGAGCCGCCGGTTCCGGCTTAGCAGAGCGGCCAGGCGCATCCCGGGACGGCTGGCCGGGGGACGGGAGCGGCTTGACGGGCGGGAATTGCGGGTGACGCGGGAAGTGCCGGTGAGGCGGAGACTGCCGCGGCGGCCGCGGAACGGATGAGCAGGCATGCGCCCACGCTAATTCCCGGCGAAGGAGGCGCGACAGGCAGAACAATCCCTATGTGGATATCGGTTCCCTGCCAGGCCCGCCGGCAGGAGTGACTTCGCTACGCTGCCAGCCGCCGTCGTCCGTTCGGCACACCTGCTGCCGCCACGGAATGTTGCCGGCATGGAAGGAGGCCGGGCGCTGCACAGCGCCGGCCGCCGTCGTCGTGATGGAGGGAGTTAGC
>JABFWC010000398.1 GCA_013362385.1 Pseudarthrobacter sp. | reverse complement strand
ATGGCGAAACCCACTTCAGCATCGGAGGTCGCCTTGGCGAAGATGACGCCGGCCACCTTGCCCTCCGTGGTCAGCAGCGGGCCCCCGGAATTTCCGGGCTGCACGTCTCCGGCCAGCCGGTAGATGTCCTCCGGCGCGGGGCTGTTGCCGTAAATGTCCGGGACCAGCACAGTGGCAATGTCCTGCACCGTGGCCGGCTTGGACTGGAAGGGGCCGCCGTGCGGGTACCCGGCAAACGCGGCCTGGCTCCCGCCAGGGAGGTCCGGGCTCAGCGGCAGCGGCCGGGACGGCAGGTTGTCCACCGCCAAGACCGCCAGGTCGTGCCGGGTGTCGAAGTAGACCACGCGCCCTGGCATGGCCCCGCCGTCGGACATCTCCACCACCGGCTGTGAAACCCCCGCCACCACGTGCGCGTTGGTGACCACCCGGTCCTCGGACACCACGAAGCCGGTGCCGGTCTGGTTCTGGCCGCATTCGTAGGCGGTGCCGGCGATGCGCAGGACGGACTGCGCCGCCTGGTTCAGGGCCGGCGTATTGGTGCTCGTGTTGGGCACCTGCACCCTCTGGCCCTGGTCCAGGCCTTCGATCAGGGTGGGAATGCCGTTGCCGATCACTGCGGACCGAAGTTCGGCCATGGTGGCCTTGACCGGGGTGGGCGTCAGGCCGTCGATGAAGCGGATCACCTTGGACTCAGCCAGCTGCTGGGAGATGACGGGCACGCCCAGGGAACTGATGCTGAACGCGAGCATGGACATGACCAGCGCGGAGACCACGAGGTTCAGCGCCCCGCCCACCAGCCGGTCCACGGCGCGCAGCGGACGGATGCGCACCACTCCGCGCAGTTGCCGGCCCACCATGGTGCCCAGGCCGTGCCCCAGCGCCAACAGCACGACGGCGGACGCAATGATGGCGGTCAGCCTCCAGCCGGAGTCCTCCACCAAGCCGCTGACCAGCGGAACGGCAAAGAAGGCGGCGACAGCACCGGCGGCAAAACCCACGAGGCCGCCAACCGTGACCAGGAACCCGTTGCGGAGGCCGTAGACCAGATATGACAGCAGCGCCAGGATCAGGATCAGGTCCAGGACAGTCAAGCCGACCACAAAGGCTCCTTATTAACAGTTGAGCCCCCATTCTATCGGCGCACACTGGCAATCCCCTGTGCGCCGGCAGTCCCCGCCGGAGGGGCTTCATCATGCTTCATTCAGGTGTTTCGGCTGCCAAGTTCGTCACAGAACCTTGAAAATTCTGAAACAATGGCACAAGCGCCACAGCCGATACTTTTACTCAGGAGATTTCATGGACATCGAGGTACTGCGCCGAGCACCCCTTTTCGCCACGCTCGACGACGACGCATTCCGTCTGCTGACGGACGAGCTCACCGAGGTGGACCTTTCCCGCGGCGCATCAGTATTCCGCGAGGGCGACCAGGGTGACCAGCTCTACTTCATCGTCTCCGGCAAGGTGAAGCTTGGCCGCACCTCCCCCGACGGCCGCGAATCCCTCCTGGCCATCCTCGGCCCGGGCGAACTCTTCGGCGAGATGGCCCTGTTCGACCCCAGCCCCCGCACCGCCACCGCCACCGCAGTGTCCGAAACCCGGCTGGCCGGGCTTAAGAACGAGAGCCTGAACACCCTCCTGCGCACCCGCCCCGAGGTCTCGGCCCAGCTGCTGCAGGCCCGGGCCCGCCGCCTGCGCCGCCCCAACGACTCCCTCTCCGACCTGGTCTTCTCCGACGTGCCCGGCCGCGCGGCAAAGGCGCTGCTGGACCTGGCCGACCGTTTCGGGCGCCCGGCAACCGATGGCGTCCTGGTGGCGCACGAGCTCACCCAGGAGGAGCTCGCCCAGCTGGTGGGCGCCTCCCGCGAAACCGTCAACAAGGCCCTGGCCGAGTTCGTGCAGCGCGGCTGGCTCCGCCTGGAAGCCCGCGCCGTCGTCATCCTGGACATGCAGCGCCTGCGCCAGCGCTCCCGCTAGGCTCCACGAAAAAAGGCCGCCCCGGGGGGCGGCCTTTTTGTTTGGCGGACGTCAGTTCTTCGCCACCTCCAGTTCGACGACGGCCCACGACAGTGCGGGTAGCTCCAGCCGCAGCTCCGACCCGCTCGCCTGCGCCCCCTCCAGCGGCTTCAGGCCGACCCGGTCCGGGCTCTCCTGGGAGTTGATCGTAGAGCGGTCTCCGCCGTCGGGAATTTCGAGGACTTCGGCCCGGAGCACCCGCCGGGCATCGAAGCCGCGGAGCGCTACCTCCACGTCCGCGGCTTCCTCCAGGCCCCGGTTGGCGAAGAACAGTGCCACGCGGCCCGCCTCCTCGTTCCAGGTGGCACTAACGTCCACGAGGTCAGTGCCACCGAAGCGCTCGTTTTCGTACTTGTCCGAGTCAACGGACAAGCGCAGGATTTGACCCTTCGCCAACTCGGCCATCCGGGAGAAGG
>JABFWC010000396.1 GCA_013362385.1 Pseudarthrobacter sp. | reverse complement strand
GCACGATGGGGTGGCCGTACGTGCGGCCGTCGCCCATGACGCCGACGCTGCGGACGTCCGCCAGCAGGACCACCGGCATCTGCCATACTTCGTTGTCCAGGCCGGCTGCGGTCAGCTCGGCCCGGGCGATGGCGTCGGCCTTGCGGAGCAGGTCCAGCCGTTCCTTGGTGACGTCGCCGACGATCCGGATGCCCAGGCCGGGGCCGGGGAACGGCTGGCGGCCCACGATCTCCTGCGGCAGTCCCAGCTGGGCGCCGACGGCGCGGACTTCGTCCTTGAACAGGGCGCGCAGCGGTTCGACGAGTTCGAACTGCAGGTCCTCCGGGAGGCCCCCTACGTTGTGGTGGCTCTTGATGTTCGCGGCGCCTTCGCCGCCGCCGGATTCGACCACGTCCGGGTACAGGGTGCCCTGGACCAGGAACTTGATCTTCTCGCCGTGGGCCGCGGCCTCGGCAATGATGGCCAGTTCGGCTTCTTCGAAGGCGCGGATGAACTCGCGGCCAATGATCTTGCGCTTGGTTTCGGGGTCACTGACGCCGGCCAGTGCCGAGAGGAAGCGCTCCTGCTCGTTGGCCACGTACAGCTTGACGCCGGTGGCGGCAACGAAGTCGCGCTCCACCTGCTCAGCTTCGCCCTCACGCAGCAGTCCGTGGTCCACGAACACGCAGGTGAGCTGGTCGCCCACCGCGCGCTGGACCAGGGCAGCCGCCACTGCAGAATCCACGCCGCCGGAGAGGCCGCAAATGACCCGGGCGTCGCCGATCTGCTGGCGGATGCGCTCCACCTGCTCTTCGAGGATGTTGCCCGTGGTCCAGTTCGGCTCGATCTTGGCGCAGTTGAACAGGAAGTTCTCCAGCACCTGCTGGCCATAGGCGGAGTGCTTGACCTCCGGGTGCCACTGCACGCCGAAGAGGCCCTTTTCCTCGTTGGCGAAGGCTGCCACTTCAGCGCCTGCCGTCGTGGCAAGAACCTCAAAGCCTTCCGGCGCGCGGTGCACGGAGTCGCCGTGGCTCATCCAGGTCTTCTGGTGCTGGGGCATGCCCTCAAGGACGGAGCGGGCATCACCCAGGATGGTGGTCTCGGTGGAGCCGTACTCCCGCAGTCCGGTCTTGTCCACCTTGCCGCCCAGCGCGTTGGCCATGGCCTGGAACCCGTAGCAGATGCCAAAGACGGGAACGCCGGCTTCGAAGAGGTCGGCACCCACGCTCGGGGCGCCGTCGGCATAAACGCTGGAGGGGCCGCCGGAAAGGATGATGGCGGCGGGGTTCTTGGCCAGGAGCTGCTCGGTGGAGTAAGTATGCGGAACCACTTCCGAATACACATTCGCTTCCCTGACGCGGCGGGCAATCAGCTGCGCGTACTGGGCACCGTAATCAACAACCAGCACCGGCTTCTGGGAAGTCTGGGATGCAGTGGGAGTAGTCACCGTAATAGCCTACTTGGCGCCGTTGCACCGGCGCATCTTGGGACGCCGCGCTGTGACGGAGCGAACGTCCGACGGCGGGCGACCGGCTACCGATGCGGGTCTGCCGGGGAGCGGCTCAGTAGCGCTGCGGCGCCTGCGGGTTGGCGGCCAGTTCGGCCTCCACCTCGGCGTGGAACTTCTTCTCGACGATGAAGGACAGGAAGGGCACGACGCCGCCGAGTGCCAGCAGGACCAGTTTCAGGAACGGCCAGCGCATGAGGGACCACAGGCGGAAGTTGGAGATCAGGTACACCACGTACATCCAGCCGTGCACGATCAGCACCGTGACGGAGACGTTGACGCCGTTGATCACCCCGGCCGGCTCGGCGTCGGCGAATCCGAAGCCGAAGGGCTGGCCGGTCACGGCGTTGGTGCCGCCCGCGAACAGGTACTGCCCGAAGCCGTACCGCGCCACAAGTTCGGCGCAGAGCAGGAGCAGCATGGTTCCGGTGAGGTAGGCCATGACCTTGTAGAACTTCAAAGCAGACCGGATCTGCGCCTCAGTACCGCCGAAGCGGCGTTTCTTGCCGGAAGTCTTGCCGCCGGATGCCTGCGGGGACGGAGTGGCGGGTTTCGGATCAATCATGGCTGTACCTTCTGCTGGTGCTGGTCAGGCTGCTGCTGTTCAGGCCCGTGTGGAGGAGGCGGTGTTTCGTGGAGCCCGCCTTCGGGGGCCTCCTCGGCGTCCTCGAGGGCCTCCTCGAGATCGCGGTGGTAGTCGTCCTTGACCAGCCGCCACCAGATGAAGAAGGCGAAGCCGGCGAAGACGACCCATTCGATGGAGTAGAACAGGTTCAGCCAGTTGATGTGCTGTTCAGGGGGCTGCGGCCCGATGTTCAGGGGCAGGAGTTTTCCGGGGACGGCTGCCGCGCTGAGGTCCTGGCCGCCCACCACTTCTGCAGTGGCAGACACAAAGCCCGGGTAGCTGCTCACGTCCCAGTAGTTGATGAGTTCGGCGACGGAAACAGCCGAG
>JABFWC010000449.1 GCA_013362385.1 Pseudarthrobacter sp. | reverse complement strand
CTGCAGTCGCTGGTGAAGGCCACCGTTGATGAACTGGTCTCCCAGGGCATCACCGACCCCGCCAAACAATACGAGGCCGTCATCGTGGCAAGCATCGTCCAGGCCGAAGGCGGCCAGGCCGACTACGGCGACGTGGCAGGGGCCATCTACAACCGGCTCAAGCCCAACGACCAGACCGGCGGCTTCCTGCAGGTGGATTCGGCAGTGACCTATGGACTGGGCACCAGGAGCTTCAACTTCACCGAAGAGCAGCGCAAGGACAAATCGAACCCGTACAACACTTACGCGAATCCCGGCCTGCCGCCGGGACCGATCGGTTCGCCGGGCAAGACCGCCATTGATGCCGCGGCCAGGCCCAAGTCCAACGACTACCTGTACTGGGTGACCGTCAACCTGGACACCAAGGAAACGAAGTTCGCCAAGACGCTGGCCGAGCACAACGCCTACGTTGAGCAGTACAACGCGTGGTGCAAGGCCAACGCGGGACGCTGCACGTGAGCCTCCGGGCAGCCGTCCTGGGCCATCCGATCAGCCACTCGAAATCACCCGCGCTGCACCTGGCAGCCTATGGCCGGCTGGAAGCGGGCATCAGCTACACGGCCATTGACGTGACCGAGGAACTGCTGCCGTCCTTCATGCGCCAGATCCGGAACCAGCCCGGCTGGCGCGGCCTTTCGGTCACCATGCCCCTGAAGACGGCCATGCTGGACCAGGTGGACGAAGTGCGGGGCGTGGCGCGGACCCTGGGCGTGGTCAACACCGTGTCCTTCGAGGACACCGGCAACGGTCCGCGCGCCATCGGTTCCAACACCGATGTCACGGGGATTGTGAACGCGCTGCGCCACGCCGGGACCCGCACCGCCCCGTCCGCCGTCATCCTGGGTGGCGGCGGGACTGCCGCGTCAGCCGTGGCAGCGCTGCGGGAGCTTGGCACCTCCACTGTCCAGGTCTTCGTCCGCGACGCTTCCCGCACGGCCGATGTCCGCGGGGCCGCCGACAGCCTTGGCGTTGACCTGGAGATCCGTCCACTGGCCGGAGCCGCGCGCCCCACGGCGGAAGCCGACGTCGTCATCTCCACCTTGCCGCCGCGCGCGGCTGACGGACTGGCGGCCGAAATCGCCGCGCTCAAGACGCCGACTCCGGGCGTCCTGCTGGATGTGGCCTACGATCCGTGGCCCAGCCTGGTGGCCTCGGTATGGCAGGCCGGCGGCGGCCGCGTGGTGCCCGGCCTGGAGATGCTGCTGTACCAGGCAGTGGAGCAGGTGCGCCTCTTCTCCCGGCGCGGGGAAGATGTTAATGCAGCTGTCATAGATGTGATGTGTGACGCAGTCGGCCTTGCCCGGCGGGCGTTGTGACCGCCCTACGTGGCAGGATGGAAAGTATGCGTTGGTTGACTGCCGGGGAATCCCATGGCCCGGCTCTGATCGGAATTATTGAGGGCGTCCCCGCCGGTGTTGAAATCACCAGCGGGCACATCGCTGACTCTCTGGCCCGCCGCAGGCTCGGCTACGGGCGCGGCGCCCGGATGAAATTCGAGCAGGACGTCGTCACCATCACCGGCGGCGTCCGGCACGGCCGCACCCAGGGCGGCCCGGTGGCCATCCAGGTAGGCAACACCGAATGGCCCAAGTGGGAACAGATCATGTCTGCCGACCCCGTGGATTCCGAACTCCTCGCCGACCAGGCCCGTAACGCCCCGCTCACCCGGCCGCGGCCCGGCCACGCAGACTTCACCGGCATGCAGAAGTACGGCTTCGACGAAGCCCGCCCGGTGCTGGAGCGTGCCAGCGCCCGCGAAACCGCCACCCGGGTCGCCCTGGGCACGGTTGCCGCCCGCTTCCTCAACCAGCTCGGCATCGAACTGGTCAGCCACACCGTCTCCATCGCCAGCGTCACCGTCCCGGAGGGCCGTCCGCTGCCGGTGCCGGCGGACGTCATCGCCCTGGACACCGACCCGCTGCGCTGCTTCGACCGCGAGACCTCTGACGCCATGGTGGCCGAGGTGGACGCCGCGCACAAAGAAGGCGAAACCCTCGGCGGCGTAGCGGAAGTCCTGGCCTACGGCCTCCCGCCCGGACTGGGCAGCTACGTGCACTGGGACCGCCGGCTGGACGCCCGCCTCGCCGCAGCGCTCATGGGCATCCAGGCGATCAAGGGCGTGGAGGTCGGCGACGGCTTCCTGACTGCCGCCCGCCGCGGTTCGGCCGCGCACGATGAGATCCTCCGCGACGACGACGGCCGGATCGTCCGTGCCAGCAACCGTGCCGGCGGCATCGAGGGCGGCATGAGCATCGGCGACGTCCTGCGCGTCCGCGCCGCCATGAAGCCCATTGCCACCGTTCCCCGCGCGCTGCGCACCATCGACGTCAGCACGGGCGAGCCGGCGAAAGCCCACCACCAGCGCTCGGACGTCTGTGCGGTCCCGGCAGCCGGTGTCGTGGCCGAGGCCATGGTGGCGCTGGTCCTGGCCGAGGCCGTCATGGAAAAGTTCGGCGGCGACTCGGTGGCGGAGACCGCCCGCAACATCAAGGGCTACCTGGACAACATCCCGGCATCCCTGGACTCGATCGGGCAGTAGTGCTGCACAGCAGCAAGCCTGGTCCCGTCGGTAACCGGCCGATCGTCCTGATCGGTCCCATGGCCGTCGGCAAGTCCGCCATCGGCCAGCAGCTCGCGCAGCAGCTGGGGGTTCCGTTCGTCGACACCGATGCAGTCATCGTGGCCGGCCACGGGTCCATCGCGGGGATCTTTGCCGGGCGCGGCGAACACGCGTTCCGGGAGATCGAGGCCCGGACCGTGGCAAACGCCGTCGAAGAAGCCGATGGCACGCCCACCGTCATCTCACTGGGCGGCGGCGCCGTGCTGGATTCCGGGACGCAGCAGCTAATCGGCCGCTGCACTGTGGTCTACCTGGAATGCGACGCCGACACCGTGGCCGACAGGATTGCCCGGAACTCAGGCCGTCCACTCCTGGCCGGCGATGCGATGGCCCGCTGGACGGCCATGTTTGCCACCCGGCGGCCCATTTACGAGAGGCTCGCCGACATCACCCTGGACGTCCGCCACGGCTCGATAGCCGAGCTCGGTGAACGGCTGGAAGCAGCACTGCGGCACCACGCAGCGGCCAAACAGGAAGTTGAAAAGTGAACACGCAATCCACAGTCATCAATGTCACCGGCGAAGGCGCTGGCAACAATTACGATGTCGTCGTCGGGCGCGGCCTGTTGGGTGACCTTCCCGGGCTGCTCGGTGAACGGGTCCGCCGCGTGCTGGTGATCCACCCCCGCGCGCTGCGCCTCACCGGGGACACCGTCCGCGACGAACTCGCCGCCGCAGGCTTCACTTCGCTCACCGCCGAAATCCCCGACGCCGAAGAAGGCAAGCACATCCAGGTGGCGGCGTTCTGCTGGCAGGTCCTGGGCCAGAACGACTTCACCCGCTCCGACGCGATCGTTGCCGTGGGCGGGGGAGCGGTCACCGACCTCGCCGGCTTTGTCGCCGCCACCTGGCTGCGCGGCGTGAAGGTCATCCACATGCCCACCAGCCTCCTGGCGATGGTGGACGCCTCAGTCGGCGGCAAGACGGGCATCAACACGGCCGAGGGCAAGAACCTGGTGGGCTCCTTCCATCCGCCGGCCGCCGTGCTGGCAGACCTGGACACCCTGGACACCCTGCCGAAGAACGAGATCATCTCCGGCATGGCCGAGGTCATCAAATGCGGCTTCATCGCCGACCCCGCCATCCTCGACCTGGTTGAAAAGGACCCGGAAACCGTGGTGGACCCCCGCTCGGACGTGCTGCGCGAACTCATCGAGCGGGCCATCGCCGTCAAGGCAAAGGTGGTCTCCGAAGACCTGAAGGAATCCGGCCTGCGGGAGATCCTCAACTACGGCCACACCCTGGGCCACGCCATCGAACTGGTGGAGCGCTACTCCTGGCGGCACGGCGCCGCCGTGTCCGTGGGCATGACGTTCGCTGCCGAACTCGCCCGCAGCGTCGGCCGGCTCAGCGATGCCGACGCCGACCGGCACCGGAGCATCCTGGACTCCCTCGGGCTCCCGGTCACCTATCGGCGGGACCGCTGGCAGGGGCTGCTCGACGGCATGCGCCGCGACAAGAAGTCCCGCGGGGACCTGCTGCGGTTCGTGGTGCTCGACGGCATCGCCAAACCGGGCATCCTTGATGTCCCGGACACCTCGCTGCTGTTCGCGGCCTACCAGGAGATTGCTTCCTGATGCAGGGCACCATCAGCGGAACGGCGGACTGGCCGGAGGCAGGCTTCCCCGGCATCCGCATCAACCCGGAAACCCTGCTGCCGCAGGTGGTCAACGAGGACGCCTGCCACGAGGCGCTGGCGGCATCCACCGACCCCGCCGACCATATCTTCGTCCTGCTGGTGGAAGGCCACGCATCGGAGGCCGCCGAGCTGCTCGTCGAAGCCCGGTTCAAGGATCCCGAATCCTTCCGCCTGCGTGTCTTCGAAGCCGAAGTTCTCCGGGTGACGCACCGCACGGACCGCGCCATCGAACTGTTCCGCCAGCTCCTGGCCGAAGTGCACGGCACACCCCGTGAAGCCGTGGCGCTGCACTTCCTCGGCAAGGCGCAGTACACCGCCGGCCACATCGCCGCTGCCGTGGAGTCCTTCACGAGGGCGCTGGACCTGCGCGTGGCCCAGTCCGCCGACGCAGCCCTGATCTACTCGTCCACCGTGGCGCTGCAGCGGGCGCGGGACGTGCTCGAGCTCGCCTGCTGAGGCAGGCCCCGGCATGCCGCGAGGGGCACCCGGTATTTACCGGTAGAATGGATGAGGGATTTTTGGCATCCCCGCGATTTTTGACAAACACGGGCAGGCACGCCATTCCGGCAGGCCGCCCGGCATACAGCATCTGGCCGCACGGCCAGGCACAGAAACCAGAGGAAACCCAGTGGCAACCACTAACGACATTAAGAACGGAACGGTCCTGAAGCTCGAGGGCCAGCTCTGGAACGTCATCGAATTCCAGCACGTCAAGCCCGGCAAGGGCGGCGCCTTTGTGCGGACCAAGATGCGCAACGTAATGTCCGGCAAGGTTGTGGACAAGACCTTCAACGCCGGCCTCAAGATCGAGACCGCCACCGTGGACCGCCGCGACTACCAGTACCTGTACCAGGACGGCGCGGACTTCGTGTTCATGGACACCTCCGACTACGACCAGATCACCGTCTCCGGCGCCACCGTGGGCGACGCGACCAACTTCATGCTCGAGAACCAGATGGTCAACATCGCCATCCACGACGGCACCCCCCTCTACATCGAACTGCCGCCGAGCGTGGTCCTCGAAATCACCTACACCGAGCCGGGACTGCAGGGTGACCGCTCCTCCGCAGGCACCAAGCCGGCCACCCTGGAAACCGGCTACGAGATCCAGGTCCCGCTGTTCATCGAGAACAACACCAAGGTCAAGGTGGACACCCGTGACGGCAGCTACCTGGGCCGGGTCACCGAGTAGTGAGCGCCCGCGGTAAAGCCCGCAATAGGGCTCTGGATGTTCTTTTCGAGGCGGAGCAGCGCTCGGTTTCGGCGTTCGACGTGCTTCGCGCGCGCCGGGAAAAGACCGACCAGGTGGTCAACCCCTACACCGTGGAAATCATCGAGGGCGTGCTGTCGCAGCAGGCTGCCATCGACGAATTCCTCGAGACCTACTCGCAGGGCTGGAGCCTGGAACGGATGCCGTCGGTGGACCGCATCATCCTGCGCATCGGCACCTGGGAGCTTCTTTACAACGACGACGTCCCTGACGGTGTAGCGGTCAGCGAGGCAGTTGCGCTGGCCAAGACATTGTCCACGGACGAGTCCCCGCAGTTCATCAACGGACTCCTGGGCCGCCTGCAGCAGCTGAAGCCTTCACTGCTCGCGTAGCTTGGCCGCCGGACACCTGCAACGCAAAGAGGCCCCGCCCGATGGCGGGGCCTCTTTGCGTTGCCCACTTTTTTCATTGCTCAGCGCGTTACGGAATCCCGAAGTGCGACGATGCGCTGCAACTGTTGCCGCTCCTCGGCCTGGTGCAGCGGCACGTCGCGTCCGCTCAGGATGCGCTGCCTGGTGTTGGCCAGGTGCGTGGCGGCCTTCACGAATTCCTTCATCTGCCGTTTCCTGCCGGAGCCGGCCGCCCAGGCCAGGGCAGTGCGCCGCCCCGCACGGGTGGCAAGGAGCTGGACCTCGGCAGGAGTAAACCATCCTGCGGCCGAGTACTCCAGCAGCCGCTGCCGGGTCAGGCGCTTCTCGGCCACGCGCAGCAGGATGATCCCGCCAACGGCCAGCACGAAGATCGGCACCTGGACGACGATGTAGTCGAGCAGGAAGCCCTGGCCCATGCTGTTCCACCTGTTGTGCAGGAACATGGCCGGCAGCAGGCCGACGAAGAAGGCCGCCACGGACGCGCCGGCGTGCCACCGCCGTGCGGCGAATCCCATGATGATGCCGGTGGTTCCGGTGAAGATGGCGTGGGCGAACGGGGACATCACGCCGCGAAGGAAGAATACCTGGGCGAAGTCGCTGGCCGGGCTCGACGATTCCGCAATGGCCCTGCCGAAGTACAGGATGTTTTCGGTGAAGGCGAACCCGCCGGCGATGGTGAAGGCAAACACCACTCCATCCACGGGGCCGTCGAAATGCCTCCGGGCCGCCAGGAGCAGGATCAGCAGGCCCAGGGACTTGGCGAATTCCTCGACGATCGGCGCCTGGACCGTCGCCATATAGGTCTGCAGGTCGGGCACGTCGGAAAACTGGAAGGCGACGACGAAGAACGGCTGGATCAGGAGCGTGACGGCCACGGACACCGCCGCGCCCCAGGTGAACGCGAAGAACAGCAGCCGCTTTGGTTCAGGCTCCCAGCGGTCGATGATGTGCACGGTCAGCAGGACCACCGACAACGGGATCAGCGAGGCCACGAAGCCGATCAGGAAACCCGCCGCTCCCGTGTTGGACAGCAGGAACGGCACCACCAGGAACAGGCTCAGGAAGGCCAGTGAAACGCCGGCCACCGTCACTCCCACCAGCCCGCTGCGGGTGCGGGCGGCACGCGTCAACGTTCCCTGAACCTGCGGCGGAACCACGGAGGCGACCGGCCCGCCCAGGTGGCCGGGTGCCGCACGATAGTTTCCGGGCTGAACGTGGCCCATCCAGCTCGGGTTGGCCTGGTCCGGAACATATCCGCCCGTCCCGCTGTGAGGATCGTCAGGTGGTCCGGGCGCGGGCTGCTGCGGATATGTCGGCATACCCGACAGCCTAGGCGGGCTCCGGCGGGCGTCCAAGGAGGAGTCCAGCCACGCGCCGCGCTGCCCCGGGGGTGTGACCATCACCGCGTCCGTACCGAACCGGCCCGGTGCGGGCCGTGTGGTAATTTTGAAAGGCACATGATCCTTCTTTTAATTCCGTCCTGTGAGGCGGGGAAAGGGGAGACGAGCGTTGACTTCTGTCACCAGCGCACCGGTTCCAGCCAGGGTTGTCCTCAACCAGGCGGACATCGACCGGGCCCTGACTCGTATCGCCCATGAGATCCTCGAGGCCAACAAGGGATCCCGGGACCTTGTCCTGCTCGGCATCCCGCGCCGCGGCTACCCGTTGGCAGTCCGGCTGGCCGAAAAAATCGCCGCCGCTGACAACACCGTTGATGCCGCCGCCATCGTCGGCCAGCTTGACGTCACCATGTTCCGCGACGACCTCTCCCATCAGGGAACCCGTCCGCCGCACCCCACCCGGCTGCCGCGGACAGGCATTGACAACAAGGTAGTGGTCCTCATCGACGACGTCCTGTACTCCGGCCGCACCATCCGCGCCGCCCTGGACGCCCTCGTGGACCTCGGCCGCCCCCGCATCGTCCGGCTCGCCGTGCTGATCGACCGCGGCCACCGTGAACTCCCCATCCGGGCGGACCACGTGGGAAAGAACCTGCCCACGTCCTCGGCCGAAAAGGTCCGGGTCCGGCTCGAAGAAACGGACACCCCGGCCGGCGGAAGTCCGGTCAACGAAGTCGTGATCGAGGGCGGCGCATGAAACACCTCCTGTCCACCGAGGACCTCAGCCTCCCGAATGCCATCCGCATCCTGGACACCGCAGAGGAAATGTCGGCCGTGGGGGAGCGGGAAGTCAAGAAGCTTCCGGCTCTGCGGGGACGCACCGTCGTCAACCTCTTCTTCGAAGACTCCACCCGCACCCGCATCTCCTTCGAAGCCGCGGCCAAGCGCCTCTCGGCCGATGTCATCAACTTCGCCGCGAAGGGCTCGTCGGTGTCCAAGGGCGAATCCCTGAAAGACACCGCGCAGACCCTGTCCGCCATGGGGGCGGACGCCGTCGTCATCCGCCACTGGGCCTCGGGCGCACCGCACCGGCTCGCCGCGACCGACTGGATCGACGCCGCCGTCATCAACGCCGGAGACGGCACCCACGAACACCCAACCCAGGCACTGCTGGACGCCTTCACCATGCGCCGGCACTGGGCACGCCTCTCCGGGACCGGTTCCGAAGGGACGGACCTCAAAGGAATGCGGGTCGCCATCGCCGGGGACGTCCTGCACTCGCGCGTTGCGCGGTCCAACGTCTGGCTGCTGCGCACCCTTGGTGCGGAAGTCACCCTGGTGGCGCCCCCCACCCTGCTGCCCGTCGGCGTCGAAAAGTGGCCCTGCAGCGTCAGCTACAACCTGGACGAAACCCTCATCAACGGCGTCGACGCCGTGATGATGCTCCGCGTCCAAGGCGAACGCATGAACGCCTCGTTCTTCCCCAGCACCCGGGAATACTCCCGCCGCTGGGGCTTCGACGACAACAGGCTCCGTGCCCTCGACGACCTTGGCATGACGGACACCATCATCATGCACCCCGGCCCCATGAACCGCGGCCTGGAAATCAGCGCCGCCGCCGCGGACTCGCCCCGCTCCACCGTCCTGGCACAGGTCCGCAACGGCGTGTCCGTGCGGATGGCCGCCCTGTACCTGCTGCTCTCCGGGGACACCCGCGAACCAGCGCCCACCCGGGTTCCGGCCTATGCCGGCGCCCACACCAGCAAGGAGAGCAACTGATGGCAGCCAACACCGGAACCTACCTGATCCAGGGCGCCGCTGTCCTCGGCGGCGACCCCGCTGACCTGCTGATCCGCGACGGCATCATCGCCGAGGTCGGCACGGGACTGTCCGCCGCCGGCGCCACCATCATCGACGCCGCCGGCCTCGTGGCACTGCCGGGCATGGTGGACGTCCACACGCATCTGCGCGAGCCCGGCCGCGAAGACGCCGAAACCGTCGAAACCGGCACCCGCGCCGCGGCCCTGGGCGGCTACACCGCCGTCCACGCCATGGCCAACAGCACTCCGGTGGCTGACACCGCGGGTGTCGTGGAGCAGGTC
>JABFWC010000181.1 GCA_013362385.1 Pseudarthrobacter sp. | reverse complement strand
GCTGCGCCACGTCCGCCCCGTAAAGTCCTGCCATGCTTCCCCCAATTCAAGTCCGAGCCTCCAACAGCCTAGGCGACGGGAGCGGCCGGCGGGATGGGGAGAACTTCCCGTCAGCTGTAACTCCCGCTTCCGGCGGCTGGACGGCGGGAGATGCGGACCGCCAGGACTGCCACGACGACGGCAGTCACCACCGCAGCCACGGCCAGGACCGTGCCGCCTTCCCACCGCGCCAGGGACAGAATCCGTGTACTGCCGCGGCTGGCTTCGCTGCCCGGAAGGTTCCAGTCCGCCGGGGCAGGGAAGATCCCTGCCGGCAGCTTCTCCTGCTGGAGCTGCCGGTGCGAGGCCAGCCGCTCCCGGACCTCCCCGTTCGGAGCGGGCACGATCGCGTCTGCGGCCACCGCTGCGGAAAGGTCGACGATGTACGGCTCGCCGTAGAACGCGGAGGACGCCACGGACTCCACCCAGGTACCCGGGGGCGGCTGCACGGCGTGCCGGGCAAAGGCGGCAAGCAGCATGTCCCGGATCTCGCCCAGGCCCTTACCGTCGGCGTCCCGCGTGACCTCGAAGATGGCCAGCTGGAGCCGGACCTTCTCATCAGCTGCAGGGTCCGTGGCGCCGGGGTCGAGCTGCGCCGGATCCATGTCCAGCCGCTCCCCGCTGGCCTGGTTCAAGCTTCCTGCATCGGTGCTCATGGAGTCCTCTTCCGTGATGGTGCCCGCGGTGCCCCGCCGGCGGCTTCTCCATGGCCGTACCCATCGCCGTGCGGATCAAGCAATTGGGTTCAAATGAGCACTTGCGGGAGCCGCGGCCGACATCAGTGCCTGCGGTGGTCCTGGATGGTCATCCGTGGGCCGAACGTGGGCTTCCGGAAACCGGTGCTCTGGATCATCCGGACCACGCGCTGCCGGTGGCCCTTCCATGGCTCCAGCAGCCGAAGCATGCCGGCGTCATCGGTCCTGCGGCCGGTCAGCGCGGCGCCCACATAGGCGGCAAGGTGGTAGTCGCCCACTGAAATCGAGTCCGGGCAGCCGTGCGTGCGCTGCACTACCTCCGCCGCGGTCCAGATGCCGATGCCGGGTATGACCTGCATCTTCTCCGCTGCTTCGGCTGCAGGCAGCGCGGCGAGCCGTTCAAGGGCGACGGCGGAGCGCAGCGCCCGCATGACTGTCGCCGAGCGCTGGGGCCCCACACCTGCCTTGTGCCACTCCCAGCTGGGAACCTGCAGCCACTGTGCGGCCGTCGGTGCCACCACGAGGTTCGGCGGCGTGGAGGTTCCCGCCCGGGGCGCGGATGCTCCATAGCGGTGCACCAGGTACCGGTACGCGCGCCGCGCCTCGATCACTGTCACCTTTTGTTCCAGGATGATCGGCACCAGCTGGTCAACTATCCGGCCGCTCGAGGGGAGCCGGAGCGCCAGGCTCCGCCGTCGTGCTTCCCGGACCATGCGCGGAAGCGTGGCATGGAAGGACGGTTCGTCGAAATCCCGCCAGTCGTCGCCTGCCCCCAATAGCCGCGGCACCGCGGTGACCGCGGCAGCCGAACCGGGCCCCCACGCCTGGGCATCCACCAGGGCTGGCCCCGCATCGCCGCCGCCGGCGGGGGCGATGCGCAGGGTTACGGGACCATCGGGCGTCGTGAACGCATTCCAAATGACGTCGCCCTGGACACTGAACGAAGGATCGCTGTTGCCGCGAAGCAGCGGCCCCAGGGTGCGGGACAGGCTGTAGGGACCGTCCGGGTACCAGCGCAGCGAGGCGTCCGCAGCGGCCGCCAGCCGGGGAGGTGCTTCTGCGATGGTCATGTCTTCCATCGTCCCACGGCCCGCTGACAACGGCGGGGACCATCGGCCCTTCTCGGCCGTGCAGGCCTCGGCTAGGATCACCGCGTGCGGCGCCGGACCGCTGCGCCGCAACCTGACAAACAGGAGGACACCAATGGCCGGAGTAGTGCATTTCGAGATCCCCGCGGACGACCAGGAACGGGCCCGGACGTTTTACCGGGAGGCCCTCGGGTGGCGGATCGAACCGGTGCCGGGGATGGACTACAGCATGGTCATCACCACGGGCATGGATGACGCCGGCCAGTCGACAACCCCGGGCTCGATCAACGGGGGCATGATGGCGAGGGGCGGGCAGATCACGAGCCCGGTCATCACCGTCGACGTGCCGGACATCAACGCCACGCTGAAGTCCGTGGAGGAATCGGGCGGTTCCGTCGTCATCCCCAAGAACGAAGTCCCTGGCATGGGGTGCACGGCCTACTTCAAGGACTCCGAAGGCAATGTGATGGGCCTGTGGGAGAACCTCCCGGCCGGGGATGCCGGCGCATAGCAGCGACCCTCGGGGCAGGAGCGGGGCATCGCCATGAGTATGTTAGTCCAGGTGCTGGCCGTCATCACCGCGGCGGTCCTCATCACCGTCGGCCTCCTTGAAGCCTTCCGCTACAAGGACCAGCGCC
>JABFWC010000339.1 GCA_013362385.1 Pseudarthrobacter sp. | reverse complement strand
GCGGCGTGGTTGGCGCGGGCGTGCCAGTCGGTCAGGGCGGAGTCGCTGGGGCTCATGGTTCCACCCTAGCGGCGGGTGCAGGAATGCCGGATTTCAGTTAACATTCACTAACTGATACCGCTTGTCCGGCGCAGGCGGGGGGACACGCATCAAGGAGGATGTATGGACAGCAAAGGCAGCGTGGCACTGGTGACGGGAGGTGCTTCCGGCCTGGGCGCCGCCACGGCTAGGCGGTTGTTCGACGACGGCGCCTCGGTGGTGCTGCTGGACCTTCCCTCGTCAGGCGGGCAGGCGTACGCGGACGAGCTCAAAGGCGGCGCAGCCCCGGGGCAGGCCGCCGTCTTTGCCCCGGCCGACGTGACCGACGAGGCCGAGGTGCGTACCGCCGTCGCCACCGCCGCCGGGCTGGGGCCGCTGCGTATCGTGGTGAACTGCGCCGGCATTGCCACACCCGGCAAAGTGCTGGGGCGCGACGGCGTGCTGCCGCTGGATACCTTCAACCGCGTCATCCAGGTCAACCTGGTGGGAACGTTCAACGTGCTGCGGCTGGCAGCGGAAGCCATGGTGGCCACCGAACCGGTGACCACGGAACTCGGCGGCCCGGAGCGTGGCGTCATCATCAACACCGCCTCGGTGGCCGCCTTCGAAGGGCAGATCGGCCAGCCCGCGTACGCCGCGTCCAAGGGCGCGGTGGCAGCGATGACGCTGCCCATCGCCCGGGAACTGGCGCGCTCGCTGGTGCGGGTGGTGACGATCGCTCCGGGCATCTTCGAGACACCCATGATGGCGGGCCTGCCGCAGGAAGCCCAGGACTCCCTTGGAGCGCAGGTTCCGCACCCGTCCAGGCTCGGCAAGCCGGCGGAGTACGCCAGCCTGGTGGCGCACGTCGTGGATAACGCTATGCTGAACGGCGATACCATCCGGCTGGACGGTGCCATCCGGATGGGGCCGAAATGACGCGCCCCGGCACTACGCGCCCAGACATCAGCGGGCTGCCGTCGGCGGACCTCTTCGCTGTCGAATCCCTGCTCAATGACGCCGAACGCCACAAACTCGCGCAGTTGCGGGACTTCCTGGCCGCCGAGATCGCACCCTATGCCGGCGACTGGTGGAACAAAGCGGAATTCCCCGCGCACCTGCTGCCCAGGCTGGCCGCCCTGGAGCTGAGCACGCCCTCCCAGCGCGGGTACAGCAACCTGTTCGCCGGGCTGGTCATCGCGGAAATGACCAGGGTGGACACCTCCATCGCCACGTTCTTCCTGGTTCACCACGACCTGTTCGTGCAGTCCCTGTACCACTTCGGCACCCCGGACCAGAAACAGCGGCTGCTCACGGACGCCTCGGACCTGCGGATCACGGGCGCCTTCGCCCTGACCGAGCCCCTGCACGGGTCCGACGTCGCCGGCGGAATGGAAACCCGTGCCCGGCGGATCTCGTCCAGGACCGGGGAAGTAGACGCCGGCGGTGACACATGGGTGCTGAACGGCGCCAAGCGCTGGATCGGCAACGGGACATTCTGCGACTACATGCTCGTATGGGCACGCGACGAAGCGGACGGCGCAGTCCGCGGCTTCATCGTTGACGCCGCCCTGCCCGGCGTCAGCCGTACGCGGATCGAGAACAAGATCGCCCTGCGGACGGTCCAGAACGCGGACATCGTCTTTGAGGACGTCCACGTCGCCGAGGCCGACCGCTTCGGCGGGATCAGCAGCTTCGAAGACACCAAGGAACTCCTCCGCAGCTCCCGCATCATGGTGGCCTGGCAAGGCGTGGGCCAACAGCTGGCCGCGTTCGACGTCGCCCGGCAGTACGCCGTCGAACGCCACCAGTTCGGCCGGCCGCTGGCGGCGTTCCAGCTGATCCAGCAGCAGCTGGTGACCATGCTGGGCAACGCCGTCGCCAGCATGGGCATGATGGCCGGGCTGGCCAGGCTTCAGGACCAGGGTGCCGCGGACATGCCCAGGGTGGCGCTGGCCAAGTCCTACATCAGCGCCCGGATGCGCGAAACGGTAGCGCTGGGCCGCTCCATCCTGGGCGGCAACGGCATCGTCACGGATTACCGGATGGCCAAGATCTTCGCCGACGCCGAGGCGATCTACACCTATGAGGGGTCCTTCGAGGTGAATACGCTGATCGCGGGCCGCGCCATCACGGGCATCTCGGCGATTGCATAGGCCGTGCCGGAGACGACCGGGCAGCGATCAGCGCCGTTTTCCACATAGGGGTTTTGGGTGGCTGTCACTGTCACACCCCGGTGGAAGACTTTGATTATGGAAGCGGTTTTGGGGACGGCTGTGGAGGGGACGGAAGTTCCTGCGCGCTGGGGTGGCGGTTCGCCTCTGTCCCCGCTGAATTCTGCGCCAACGATCGCTGATGTGCTGGCCCTGCTAGCTCGTGTTCCGCTTGCCACTGATGGTCCGGGGATGATTGACCAAATACGCGGGCTGGAGGACGTGAAGTGCCTGGC
>JABFWC010000484.1 GCA_013362385.1 Pseudarthrobacter sp. | reverse complement strand
CGATCACCAGGCGCGGTGCGAGGGGGGAGGAAATGATGGCGGATTGTTCAGGGGTGGGGGTGTTCTTTTCACCCAGGAGCACGGACAGTTCCTCCGGGCTGAAACGAACGGGGGGTACAGCCTGCGGTGCAGTCAGCGTGGACAATGCTTCGCTCATTCGGTCACCTGCCTTCCGCGCACACATAAGGGGCATACTTCAGGAAGCCGGCAACCATGCCCGCCGTGGTTGCCCTTCGAGGGATCGTGCCGCGCCAGGAACTCACTGCCGCCCATGACGGCAGCGGCGTCCTTGACCATATCCAATGCCCAGTTCTCCTGCGGGTCGAGTGGTTCCTGCTGCTGGATGGCAGGACCTTTCGCCGTCGTCCCGAGCTGGGCCAGCACCGCTCCCCCCGGCTGCGGGCTTGTAAGAGTGCCGGTATCGAAGCCGCCGGCCAGCACCGCCGCCTGGTACGCACCCAGCTGCGGATGCCGGGACAACTCGTCCTTGCCCGGCTGCCGCTTGCCGGTCTTGAGGTCCACCACCACCAGGCGTCCTTCGCCGTCGATCTCCAGCCTGTCCACCTGTCCGCGGAGAACCGCTTCCCGTGGGGGTGCTTCGTCCACGGCCACCTCACCGAGGGCCACTTCGAAGTCCTGCTCCACGCCCACCAGGCTGCGGCCATCACTCCTCATGGCCAGGACATACTGGGCCAGCTTCCGCACCATGGCCTCTGCGCGCTGGAAGTCGAGCTTCCCCTCCCAGTTGTCCTTCATGTCCAGTGCCGGCCAGCGGCGCACCAGTTCAGCAACGTACTCGGATCCCGACCCGTCAGGCATGTCCTGGGCGATGGCATGCACCAACGTGCCAAGGCTGCGGGCGAAATCGGTGGCCGGCTCACCTCCTGCGGCCTGGACGAACCAGTCCAGCGGCGACTTCTGCACCGTCTCCACCTTCGACGGCGATACGGAAACCGTTCCTCCGGGCGGAACTACGGCCTCCGAGGACGTCATCGGGGCTAGTCCCCACCAGCTGTCCGGGTGGGCGCCGGCAACCGCCGGCTGCGCTGCGGCAAGGTGCGCCAGGACCCTTGCCGCTTCCTGCGACTGGCCCGTATCCCCATCCAGCTGGGCATGCTGGCGAAGCTCGGCAAACAGGGCGCGGAGCGTCATGGGCCGTTCCACCTGGGTGAACGCCCGGCCTTCCTGGCCCGGCCGGAGGGGCGCTACAAAGTCCAGGAACGACGACGGCTGGTCGTCTTCCGAGGAGACGGCGGTGCACACCAGCAGTTCCCGGGCCCGGGAGACTGCCGTGGAGAAACTTCGCAGTTCGTCGTACCGGATGTCACGCAGCCGGCTCAGGGGGTCGCGCTGCAGGGCGTAGGCTGGCCCGTGCTCCACGGCATCGGCGTACAGCGTGCTTCCGAGAAGTTCACCGCGGAGCCTCGTGTTGGGCCATACCCCCTCCTGCAGCCCCGCAATGATCACCACCGGCCACTCCCTGCCCGCGGGCGGCCAGGGTGTCCATGGGAAGCTCCTGGTTGAGGAGATATTCCAGGAACTGCTCCGGACCCGCGCCGGGCATCTGGTCCACATAGCGCTCGGCCGTGTGGAAGAGCGCCATCATCGCGTCGAGGTCACGGTCAGCCCGGGCCCCGTGGGGTCCACCCGAGAGTGCTGTCGCCGTCCAGGCCGATGACAGCCCCGTGGAGTCCCACAGGGCCCACAGCACCGACTCCGCATTCGCGCCGGGCAAGCGTGCCGCTTCCCGCCCGGCGTGGAGCATACGGGCAGTGCGTCGGGCTGCGCGTCCTTCGATGCCCAGCGCACCCAGGGCGCCGGGTTCAAGCAGTGCCTCGACCAGCAGCGCATCGCTGGCCCGGCCCCCGCCGCCCAGGAGTTCTTCCCGCCGCAGTGACTGCCGGAGCCTGCGCAGCTCGATGGAGGTGGCGCCCCCGATGCGGGATGTGAGAAGTGATACCGCGGCTTCCGGTGTCAGCAGTTCCGGCTCCAGGGCGATGGCGAAGGCGTCAAGGAGCGGACGTACGGCTACCTCGTCCCGTACCGCCGACTCAGCCACCGGCACGCGCACGGGAATGCCCTGTCCGGAAAGGTACCGCTGCAGCTCACTGACCTGGCCTCCGTTGCGCACGATAACGGCAATGTCAGCGAGGTCGCGGTTGTGGTTGATGTGCTGGTCCAGGATCCGCTGTGCAACGTACCGCAGCTCGTGCACGGGTGTGGGGACCAGGTGCGCCTCTACGCTGCCCTCCCCCTCCTGGTGTCCGGGCAGGGCGCGCCACGCGGGTTGCTCAAGGCGGCGGGCCAACTGTCCGCCTGCGCGCTGGGAAACGCGTCCCGCCACGTTCAACCATGCCTCCGCCACAGAAGGCGTGAGGCCGTGGGCGTACTGGAGCGGGCGCTCAATGACAGGCTTCGTGCCCGACAACAGCCGGGGCAGTTCGGCCACCAGGTCCGGCCGGGCCCCGCGGAAGCCCTGAACC
>JABFWC010000142.1 GCA_013362385.1 Pseudarthrobacter sp. | reverse complement strand
TGATGGGCATCTTCACTGCCCCGCGGGTGCGGTAGTGCATCTTGGCCACCTGGCTGACGATCTGGTCGAAGGCCGGGTAGATGAATCCGTCGAACTGGATTTCCACCACCGGCCGGTAACCGCGGTAGGCCAGGCCGACGGCGGTGCCCACGATGGCGGACTCCGCCAGCGGAGTGTCCACCACCCGGTGCTTGCCGAAGTCCTTCTGCAGCCCGTCGGTTACCCGGAATACACCGCCGAGGGTGCCGATGTCCTCGCCCAGGAGGACCACCTTGGAGTCATTCTCCAGCGACTTCCGCAGCCCGGCATTGATGGCGCGGGCAAAGGTCATCGAAGTCATCAGCGTGCACCTTCTTCTGAAACTGCTCCTGCGGGGTCGCCGAAGGAGGCCAGGTAACGGGCGTAGTGGTCCTGCTGGCGTTCCAGCCAGGAATTGGGGGTGCTGTAGACGTGCTTGAAGATGTCCAACGGCTGCGGATCCGGCATGGTGGTGCAGCCGCGGCGCATCTCGGAGGCAACGGCGTCGGCCTTGTCCTTGACCTGCTGCTGCAACGCCTCAGTCAGGAGGCCTTTCCGGTCCAGGAGCGCCGCCAGTCGGGAGATGGGGTCCTTGGCGGCCCAGTCCTCGAGCTCGTTCGCGTCGCGGTAGCGGGTGGGGTCGTCGGCGGTGGTGTGCGGACCCATCCGGTAGCTGACGGCCTCGATGAAGGTGGGGCCGCCGCTGCGGCGCGCCCGGTCCAGCGCCACCCGCGTCGCGGCCATGACCGCAAGCACATCGTTGCCGTCCACGCGCAGGCTGGGGATACCGAACCCGGCGGCCCGGTCCGCGAGGTGGATGTGTGACTGGAGCCGGACGGGTTCGGAGATGGCCCAGTGGTTGTTCGTGCAGAAGAAGACGACAGGGACCTGGAAGCTGGCGGCGAACACCATGGCCTCGTTGACGTCGCCTTCACTGGTGGCGCCGTCACCGAAGTAGGTGACAGCCACTGAATCGGCACCGTCATTCTGGATCCCCATGGCATACCCCGTGGCGTGCAGGGTCTGGGCGCCGATGATGATCTGCGGTGTGGCCATGTTGACGGTGTACGGGTCCCAGCCGCCGGAGGCGTTGCCGCGCCAGACCCGCAGGAGGTCCGTCAGGTCCACGCCCCGGCAATAGGCCACACCGTTTTCCCGGTAGCTGGAGAAGACGAAGTCATCCGCCCGCAGCGCCCGTCCCGAGCCGATCTGGGCCGCCTCCTGCCCCAGCAACGGCGGCCACAGGCCCAGTTCGCCCTGACGCTGCAGCGCGGTGGCCTCGATGTCGATCCGGCGGATGACGGTCATGTCCTCGAAGAGGGCACACAGCTGTTCGTCCGTTATGTCCTTGACCCAGAAATCGAATTCGGGGTGGCTGATCCGCTCACCGGCCGGTGTGATCAGCTGAAGAAGTTCCTGTCCTGGTCCGACGGGTTTCCCGGAGCTGTCCGGGGCCTGTGCGCCGCCCTGGCCCGTTTGGTCTGTAGACACGATAGCCGCAACCTTCTGACGTCGTTGACCAGCGGTTCCAGGACTTTTGGCCCTGCGGCCGCCGGCCTTCCGGGCGCCATTGCCCCGGATAATTGTGACCCTACTCACAATGTTCAAGGGGTACAACTGCTGGCATGATTTCTGAGCAAAATGCTCTATTGGACCACCTTGGACCGTGCTAGCGTTGCGCATTATGCAAGCTTTGGATGGCACGGACACTAGGCTTCTTTCGGCGCTGGCCGAGGACCCGCGCCGGACGGTGGTGGCCTTGGCGCAGAGGCTTGGATTGTCCCGCAACACCGTGCAGGCACGCATGGCCCAGCTCGAGAAGAAGCACGTCTTTTTGTCTTTTGAACGCCGGATCAACCCTGCGGCGCTGGGGTACCCGCTCATGGCGTTCATTTCCGTGCATGTCCAGCAGCAGAAACTTGCCCGCCTTGCGGGGGAACTTGCCGCCATCCCGGAGATCCTTGAGGGCTTCGGGCTGACAGGGTCCGCCGACCTGCTGCTGCGGGTGGTAGCGCAGGACGCCGAAGACCTGTTCCGGATCAACGGGAAGATCCTCGCCTGCGACGGTGTGGAGCGCGCCGACACTGCCCTGGCCATGGGCGAGCTCATCCCCTTCCGGGTCCAGCCATTGCTGGAGCGGGGGTCCGAGGGCAGCTGACGGCGGGACGCGTTCACAAGTACGACGGCGGCGGGCCGGGTTATAGGCTTGGTGCAGTCATGTGCCGGGCCGGCAGGGCCCGCACCGCCGCCATGCCGTACACCTTCGTGCCGTGCACCTTCCCGAAAGGTTCCCCTTGAGCAGCAGTCCCCAGGATTCGTACCAGCCTGGCCGTGCGGGCTCCGTGCCGCGTCAACTGCCCCCGCTGCCCGGGCGGCCGGCGCCGTTGGGTGCCACGGACAGCACCAGGGCAGGGAGGCGGAAGGGTGGACGGCTGTACGGCGGACGGCTGTACGGCGGACGGCTGTACGGCGGACGGC
>JABFWC010000031.1 GCA_013362385.1 Pseudarthrobacter sp. | reverse complement strand
CTTGGCGGAGCGGGCCGCCGGGGACATCGCGGAGGGGACCGGCGTTGATCTGTCTGCCGACAGGAGATGTCCACGCCCTGCGCCTGCATCAGCCAGCCCGGCCAAGGCCCTGTCCGCCTGCATGGCCCTGTTGGTCAAGACCGTGCTGCCGCTGCGGTCCACCACCCAGACACCAACTCCAACCGCTTTCAGCACAGCATCCAGGAGTCCTTGCCGCCGGACGCTCTCATCCAGCGTCCGCGCAAGGTCATACTCGTTTTCGACCAGCCTGATGCGCTGCCGGTGGATGGTGGTGGATACCAAGTGTGCGGTAGCCGCAATAACGGACATGACCAAGGGCAGGAATATCGTGCGGATCATCGAGTCCCCGGCAGGGGGCGACCCCACCGTGATGGAAGGGACGAAAACGCTGAGGACAGCCGCCCCGGTGGCCACAAAGGGCATGAAGGCCCGGAGTTGGGCGGAGAGCCAGATAACCGGGAACACCAGCATCAGGCTAAGGACGTTGAAAGCGGGGCCACCGGCTTCACGGGTGAAACCGATGGCCAGGCAGTCCAGGACCGGAATCACGGCGAAGGCCAGGTGGGGCAGCCGGCCCCACGGTATGGAAACGCAGGCGGTGAAAACCACCAGGTGGAACAGCAGCGCAGCCAGGAACAGGGGGTCGGACAAGGTCTCCGGGCTGAAGACCGCCGCGGCGATGGCCACAAGCCCTACGGTCAAAGTAACCGGAGCCTGGCTCATCACCACGCGCGCCCGGGTGCTGAGCCCGCCGAAAAGCCCGTCAAGCCGGTCGGACGCGACAAGATCCGGCAGCGCCACCCGCGCACGCCCGGGCACTTCCCTGTTGCCCTGATGTTCCCTGATTACCAAGTTGGCCCCCAGCGCCGAATTGGAGAGAACCCCCCTCTGCAAGAAGGTTTTGAAAACACAGTACCCGCGACAGGTGAATTCTCACGCCGGATGCCAGCCGTCCCGCCTCACGCTGTCCCCGCCGAGGCGCCGCCCGGCCGGAAGGGACTAACCGATCAGGAGGCTGAGCGCCTCCGTCAAATGCTCCACCTCGCGGACCGAAAAGCCAGCCGGGACAGGTCCCGGCCCCGTATGGCTGGCCGGCACCACGGCATGGGTGAATCCAAGCCGGTGGGCTTCCTGGATGCGCTGGTTGATGCCGGGCACGGGCCGGACTTCGCCGGCGAGGCCCACCTCGCCGAAGGCGATGAGCCGGACGGGCAGCGGTTTGCGGGCCTTTGCCGACGCCACCGCCAGCGCAACGGCAAGGTCTGTGGCCGGTTCGCTAAGTTTCACCCCGCCCACCGTGGCCACGTAGGAATCGTCCTTGTGGAGCAGCGTGCCCGCGCGCTGCTGCAGGACGGCCAGCAGCATGGACACCCGCGAACTGTCCAGGCCGCTGGTGGCCCGCCGCGGCTGCGAGTTGGGGCTCTCGGCCAGCAGCGACTGCACCTCGGCCAGCAGGGGACGGCGCCCCTCCATGGTCACCGTGATGCAGGTTCCCGAGACCGGGTCCTTGGTGCGGCTGACGAACAGTCCGCTGGGATCGGTGAGGCCTTCGATGCCGTTCTCGTTCAGGTCGAAGCATCCGACGTCGTCGGTGGGCCCGTACCGGTTCTTGACCGCCCGGAGCAGCCGCAGCCGGGAATGCCGCTCACCTTCGAACTGGCACACCACGTCCACCAGGTGTTCCAGCAGCCGCGGCCCCGCGATTGACCCGTCCTTGGTGACGTGCCCCACCAGCAGGGTGGTCATGTTGCGCCGCTTCGCGGCGGCAATGATGGAGGCCGCCACCTCGCGGACCTGGGAGACGCCTCCCGCACTGCCGTCCACATCAGCACTGCTGAGGGTCTGCACCGAGTCCACGATCAGCAGGCGCGGCTCGATTTTCTCCACCTGCCCCAGTGCCTGGCCCAGGTCCGTCTCAGCCGAGAGGTACAGGGATTCAGCGACGGCGTCGATCCGTTCGGCGCGCAGCTTCACCTGGGCGGCCGACTCCTCCCCAGTGACATAGAGGACATCCTGGGCCGTCCGCGCAAACTTGGCGGCGACGTCCAGCAACAGCGTGGACTTGCCCACCCCGGGCTCGCCGGCCAGCAGGATGACGGCGCCGGGAACCAGGCCGCCGCCCAGCACCCGGTCCAGCTCGTCCACGCCGGTGGGAAGGAAAGCCGCCGTGGTGGCATCGACGTCCGCGATCTTCCGGGCCGGCTCCACGACTGTCGTGGCCGCCGTCGTCCGCGCCACCGCAGTGCCTGTTTCCTCTACCGTGCCCCACGCCTGGCACTCGCCGCAGCGGCCCACCCACTTGACGGTGGTCCAGCCGCACTCGGCGCATTTGTATCCGGGCGCCTTGGAAGCCCGGGAAGTCTTTGTTGCCATGCGTTCAACCCTAGCGGCGGCCACCAACATCGGGGCGCCCGGCCCGGGGGCGCTAGAGCGCGGGCAGCACGTCCCTGGCTTCGCGGGCGTCCATGCCCGTGGCCTCCAGCAGGTCCACCATCAGCGGCCGGAACAGCATCACCACCGTCTCGCCCTCCAGCCGCTGCACCTCGAGCAGCTTGGGATGCAGGCGCAGCGCGATCTCGCTGAGGTCGCGGCGGGCCGTGCGAAGGTGTGCGCGGCGGACGCCGTCGTGCGTTTCCCCAAGGCCCAGCGAAAGCTCGTCAATGGCGGCAGCGGTCTCCATCAGCACCTCGGCGATGCTGTCCGTTGCCTCGTCCGAAAGCGCGGTGTGGTTGATGGCGCTGGTGAGCCGCCGCGCGAACACCCGGCTGTTGCGCAGGGCCAGGTCGATGAAGTCCAGCGACTGCTTCAGCTGGTCCAGCTCCTCCCGGTGCCGGCGGTAGGCAGGGGCCAGCGTGGCCACCTCGCCGGATGCGCGAAGGGACTGGCGCATGGCGTCCACCAAGGGCTGGCAGTTCCTGCCGCGGATCAGGGCGTGCCACGCCTGGGTGGAATCGCTGTTCACCAGTGCCCCGGCGCATTCGCGCAACACCTCGGCCAGCTCATGCAGCAGTTTCTGGACGTCCCGGCGCGGCTCCCGGCGGGGGTCCTTCGGCATCAGGATGGTCACCAGCAGCGCGAACAGCCCGCCCACGACGGCGTCGATGCTGCGGGTGAACGGGCCGCCGGAGGGTGCCGGCAGCAGCACTACCAGCAACGATTGCAGCGCCAGCTGCGTGGTGAAGATGTTTCCGCTGTCCAGGAATCGGGCCAGCAGGATGGAAGTAAGAAGCACGACGGCGGCCACCCAGATTTCGCCGCCCAGCCAGTGGAGGAGCAGGTCGCCAACCGCGATGCCGATGGTGCAGCCCAGGCCCACTTCCATCACCCGGCGCAGCCGCGGTTCGCGGGAAAAGCCGAGCGCGATCAGCGAGGATGTGGCAGCGAACAGCGGCCCCGTGTGGCCCAGGACGTACTCCGCGAACGCATAGGCGCCCACTGCGCAGACCGTCATCTGGATGGCGGGGATGAACGAGTTGCGGCTCCGGATCAGTCCAGTGCGCACGCGGCCGCGCAGGAACCTCCTGGTTGCTGAGAATCCTGCTGCGATGGCCATGGGTTCAAGTCTATTCAGTGGCGGTCCGCTGCCTGGTAAAGCCACTACGGCTGCGATGTGATCCGCGCAATGGGGACCCGGCATTTGTCAACGAAAATCTCGCGGCCGTTAATCCTCCGTTCACTTTGGGCAGCCCATCCCGTTACCTGCGGCCCATAACTTTCTTGAAGGTACACAAAGTACGCATCGCGCTGCAGGGTTTTCCGTCCCTGTCCCGCACCTGAATAACCCTGGAAGGGGTACATCTAGTGAAGGCACTCCGCTTCGGCCGCCACGCGGCTATCGCTGTTATCGCAGCCGGCGCACTTGCGCTGACCGCCTGCGGTTCAGACAACGCCACCGGCACCGCTCCTGCCGGCACCCAGTCCGCCGGCGGCACCAAGGTCACCGGCACGCTGACCGGCATCGGCTCCTCTGCCCAGGGCGCCGCCATGGATGCATGGAAGACCAACTTCGCTTCCGCCAACTCCGGCGCCAGCGTGCAGTACTCCCCGGACGGCTCCGGTGCCGGCCGCAAGGCGATCCTGGATGGCTCGGCCCAGTTCGCCGGCTCCGACGCGTACCTGAAGGACGAGGAACTTGCCTCCTCCAAGACCGTCTGCGGCCCCGAAGGCGCCATCAACGTCCCGGTCTACATCTCCCCGATCGCCGTCGCCTTCAACGTCCCCGGCGTCACGGACCTGAAGCTGGACGCCACCACCGTGGCCAAGATCTTCCGCGGCCAGGTTGCCAAGTGGAACGACCCCGCCATCGCCGCCCTGAACCCCGGCGTCTCCCTGCCCGACCTCAAGGTCACCCCGGTCAACCGCTCCGACGACTCGGGCACCACGCAGAACTTCACCGACTACCTGTCGGCCGCCGCATCCGATGTCTGGACCGACAAGGCCGCAGGTGTCTGGCCCGCCAGCCTCCAGGGCGAAAACGCCAAGGGTACCTCCGGTGTGGTCAAGACCGTGACGGACACCCCCGGTGCCGTGACCTACGCTGATGACTCCGCCGTGAGCGGCAAGCTGGGCGTCGCCCAGATCAAGGTTGGCGACTCGTTCACCAAGATTTCCGCCGATGCTGCCGCCAAGGCCGTCGACGCCGGCAAGCCGGTGGAGGGCCGTTCGGCCAACGACCTGTCGATCAAGCTGGACCGCAAGACCACCATCGCGGGCGCCTACCCGATCGTCCTGGTCTCCTTCCACGTCCTCTGCAGCACCTATGACAAGCAGGAGACCGTTGACCTGGTCAAGGCCTTCGAGCACTACGTGGTTTCCGCGGAGGGCCAGAAGGCTGCCGCAGATTCCGCCAAGTCGGCTCCGCTGTCCGCCGACCTCGCGGCCAAGGCCGGCAAGGCCATCGACTCGATCAAGGTCAAGTCCTAGCCACGCTGCCAAACCGGGTTCCCCGCCTGCCGGAAGGCAGTGCGGGGAACTTGGCTTTGCATCACGAATGTTTCATCCAGTAACCGATTGAAGGGCCGTCGAATGACCGCCACCCCCCTGACCAGCACCCAGGGCGCCGGGCGCGCCGGGGACAAAGTCTTCTCCGGTGCCGCGCTGGCCGCGGGCTGCCTGATCCTCGCCGTCCTGTTCGGCGTCGCACTCTTCCTGGTGATCCAGGCCATCCCTGCGCTGACCGCACCCGCCGGCAAAATCCAGGGCGGCCAGGGCTTCTTCGCCTACATCTGGCCCATCGTGCTTGGCACGCTGATCGCCGCCGTTATTGCCCTGGTGATCGCCACCCCCATCGCGATCGGCGTGGCGCTGTTCATCTCGCACTTCGCTCCCCGTGGACTGGCCTCGGGGCTGGGCTACGTCGTTGACCTGCTCGCCGCCATCCCGTCCGTGGTCTACGGCGCCTGGGGTGCTGCCTTCCTCGCCAAAGAGATTGCACCGGCCTACGGCTGGCTGGCATCGAACATGGGCTGGCTTCCCATCTTCGCAGGCCCCGCATCCACCACCGGCAAGACCATCCTTACCGCCGGCATCGTCCTGGCCGTAATGGTGCTGCCCATCATCACCTCGCTGTCCCGGGAAATCTTCCTGCAGACCCCCAAGCTGCATGAAGAGGCGGCACTGGCGCTTGGCGCCACCCGCTGGGAGATGATCAAGATGGCCGTGCTGCCCTTCGCCCGCCCGGGCATCATCAGCGCCGTCATGCTGGGCCTGGGCCGCGCGCTCGGAGAGACCATGGCCGTCGCCCTCGTGCTGTCCTCCGGTGCCCTCACCGCCAGCCTGATCCAGTCAGGAAACCAGACCATCGCCGCCGAGATCGCCCTGAACTTCCCCGAAGCCAGCGGCCTCAAGGTCAGCACCCTGATCGCCGCCGGCCTGGTCCTGTTCATCATCACCCTGGCCGTGAACATGATCGCCCGCTGGGTCATCACCCAGCACAAAGAATTCTCGGGAGCCAACTAAATGACCTCCACGCTCACCCCGGTACGCAGCAAGCGGTCGGCGCTCACCAAGGGCCAGCTGCCCAGGTACGCCCCGTACGCCGTCCTCGCGGCAGCGCTGATCGTCGGCGCGGCCATCATGGCCCTGCTTGGCTTCAACCCGTTCGGCTGGGGCCTGGTCTCCGCGCTGCTGTTCGCGATAGGCCTGGTCTCCTGGAGCGCGGCCGTGGAAGGTTCGCGCAAGGCCAAGGACAAGCTGGCCACCTGCCTGGTGGTCGGCTCATTCCTCGTGGCGCTGCTGCCGCTGGTGTCGGTGATCTGGACCGTGCTGGTCAACGGCATCCCGGGGCTCATCGACCCCGGCTTCCTCACCACCTCCATGAACGGCGTCACGGGCGCCTTCGACAACAAAGCCGTGGAAAGCGGCGGCCCGGTGATGGGCGGCATCTACCACGCCCTCCTCGGCACCGTGCAGATCACGTTGCTGGCCACCGTGATCTCCGTCCCCGTAGGGCTGCTCACCGCCGTCTACCTAGTGGAGTACGGCCACGACGGCCGGCTGGCCAAGGCCATCACGTTCTTCGTCGACGTCATGACGGGCATCCCCTCGATCGTGGCAGGCCTCTTCGCTGCCGCGTTCTTCTTCGTGGTGGTGGGCCCGGGCACCAAGACCGGCGCCGTGGCCGCCGTCGCGCTGTCCGTCCTCATGATCCCCGTGGTGGTGCGCTCCAGCGAGGAAATGCTCAAGATCGTCCCCAACGAACTGCGCGAGGCAGCGTACGCCCTGGGGGTGCGCAAATGGCGGACCATCCTCAAGGTGGTCATTCCGACGGCGATCTCCGGCATCGCGTCCGGCGTCACCCTGGCGATTGCCCGGGTCATCGGCGAGACGGCCCCCATCCTGGTCACCGCCGGCTTTGCCACCAGCATCAACTCCAACGTGTTCGGCGGCTGGATGGCCTCGCTGCCCACGTTCATCTACACCCAGATCCTCAACCCCACCTCGCCCTCGAATCCGGATCCGTCTTCGCAACGGGCCTGGGGTGCTGCGCTGGTGCTGATCATCCTGGTGATGATCCTGAACCTGGTGGCGCGCCTGATCGCCAGGATCTTCGCCCCCAAAACCGGCCGCTGAGCGATTCCCGCTCCGGCCCCGGACTCAATTTCTATTCAGTAAGTGAAGGAACACCATGTCTAAGCGCATCGACGTCAAGGACCTGAACGTGTACTACGGCGATTTCCTCGCCGTCGAGGACGTCAGCATCAACATCGAGGCCAAGTCCGTCACCGCGTTCATCGGCCCCTCCGGCTGCGGAAAGTCCACCTTCCTGCGCACCCTGAACCGCATGCACGAGGTCATCCCCGGTGCGCGCGTGGAGGGAGAGGTCCTGCTCGACGGCGACAACCTCTACGGTCCCGGCGTGGACCCGGTCGCGGTCCGGTCCCACATCGGCATGGTCTTCCAGCGCCCCAACCCGTTCCCCACCATGTCCAGCCGGGACAACGTGCTCGCCGGGGTCAGGCTCAACAACAAGAAGATCTCCAAGGGCGAGGCCGATGTGCTGGTGGAACGGTCGCTGAAGGGCGCGAACCTCTGGAACGAGGTCAAGGACCGGCTGGAGAAGCCCGGCTCGGGCCTTTCCGGCGGCCAGCAGCAGCGGCTCTGCATTGCCCGTGCCATTGCCGTTGAACCGCAGGTCATCCTGATGGATGAACCCTGCTCCGCGCTGGACCCCATCTCCACGCTGGCCATCGAGGACCTCATCAACGAGCTCAAGGACCAGTACACGGTGGTGATCGTGACCCACAACATGCAGCAGGCCGCGCGCGTCTCGGACAAGACCGCATTCTTCAACATTGCCGGCACCGGCAAGCCCGGGAAGCTGATCGAGCACGGCGACACCCACACCATCTTCAGCAACCCCGTGCAGAAGGCCACCGAGGACTACGTTTCGGGGCGGTTCGGATAGGAAGTTGTTCCTGCTGGTCTTAATCCGCGCGATTTAGTACGCTCAACTAGATACTTCAATAACTAGTAGTAAGCCGAGCTTAGGAGCTATGCCAATGACGCAGACAGCCAGCAGCCCCAGAAGCCACCAACTTACGGTTTCCCCGCATGCGGCCACCATCCGTTTCCCCCACCCGAACCTTCCGGTCCCGGGCTACGCGGGCGCCGGCCTTGCAGCGGGGTTTGAAGACGCGGACCCGCTGTTTGACCCGGAGCCGGCCCCCGGCGATGTACTGTCTGCCGTATGGCGCACCAGCTCCTATCTGGAGACGGTGCAGTGGGAGTTGGATTCCGCGCAGGAGTCCTTGGTACAGGCGGTGCGGAAGGCCGCCGTGGCGGGGGCGTCCCAGGACGAACTGTGTGCTGCGGCGAACCTCACGCCGGAGGAGCTGAGGGCCGCGCTCCTGGAGTCGCCCGGAGGTCTTGCGGCCATCTAGCTGCATCCGGCGAGCGGCAGGGCGTACGGGCGCGTCAACGCGTAGGCTCGTTGCGCACGCACTGTCCCTGCCCGTTGAGCCGGGGTTTCGCTGCGCAGGGCGGTACGGCGGAACCGCCACCGTCCGGAACCGTCACTCCGGCACCTCCAGCTGGAACCCGCAGTGGCAGCGCAGCACCCGGGTGGGCAGGCACACCGCATTGAAACCGCCTCCGGCATTGGCAATGCGGTAGCAGAGCCTTTCGACTTCGAATCCGGCTTCCTCCATCGGGAAGCCGCAGTGGATGTAGTCGTCGCCAAAGATGACGACCTGGGCCATCCAGCGGACGTGGCGGAGCGCCGCTGCCACATCCGAGGCGTACGCCAGGTGTTCCTGGAACACGTTGCACTCATTGCAGGTGTAGGAGACCGTCACCACGTCACCGCCCGCCGTTCCACTGGCGGTGACGGCGTGGATGGTCAGCTGGTGCTCCGTTCCACACCCCTCGCACTGCAGCTGCCGGGGCTGCGGCAGGGGGCGCCGGAAATGCGAGAACGACATGACGCCTGCTCTTTTCCGCGTTGTGCAGCCGGTGCCGCCGTGGTGCTGCAGCGGCGCGGTCCGCGGTCCTGCACCCGGCCGGCGGACGCACGTCCCCCGGCAACAGTGCCCGGGGATGTACTTTCGAATCTACGTCTCCGGAGCTCCGGTGTATAGGGGATGCGGTCCCGATAGGGGATCGGGGACGTGACGGCGGGGCTACCCGGCGGCGGGGGAGAGCGCCAAGGCGAGCACGAAGGCCAGGGCGCAGGTCGCGGCCGGGGTCAGGGCCCACATCCAGAGGATCCGTATGACCAGCAAGCGGTTGGTTACCGAAAAATGCTGGTTTTCCCCCGCCCCCAGCGCGCCGGCAGTGACCGTGTGCGTAGTGGAGATGGGCCAATGCAGGGCGATGGCACCGACGAAGAGCATCAGCGCGCTGAAGGTCTGCGCCACGGAACCGCGCAGTGGATCGATCGTGGTGATCTTGTACCCGATGGTGTGCGAAATCCGCCAGCCACCGAACAGCGTCCCGGCCGTCATCATGACCGCCGAGAGCAACGCAACCCAGACGGGGATCCCGCCGTCGTCATAGCCCGCAGCCAGGAGCGCCAGCAGGAGCACG
>JABFWC010000458.1 GCA_013362385.1 Pseudarthrobacter sp. | reverse complement strand
CGAAGTCACCTCCCACGGCGGACGCACCGGGTCGGGCATCGACGCCATCGAATGGGCCAGGGTAGCAGCCGGGCGCGGCGTGGGGGAGATCCTGCTCAACTCCATCGACGCCGACGGCACGAAGGACGGCTTCGACCTCGAACTCATCAAGCTGGTCCGGGCCGCCGTCAAGGTCCCGATCATCGCCTCCGGCGGCGCGGGGGAGCCGGCCCACTTCCCGCCGGCAGTGGCGGCCGGTGCGGATGCCGTGCTGGCCGCGTCCATCTTCCACTGGGGGCCGGACGACATGATGACCCAGGTCAAGGACGCCATCCGCGCAGCAGGCTTCGAAGTCAGGTGATGGGCCCGCGCCCGCAGGGTTCCCTGGCCGAGCTTGGGAGGCTAGGGAGCGGTGGTTGGGCCCACGCCCGCAGGGTTCCCTGGCCGAGCTTGGGAGGCTAGGGAGCGGGTGGGGATTAGAGCCCTACTTCGGCTGACTGGAGGAGGGCGACGGCGTCGGGCTGGCCTTCGAAGGTGACCAGGGCGTGGCGGGTGCGGCCATGGGCGTGCATCAGCAGTTCGCCCGGCTCGCCCACGATGGCCACGGAGACAGGGGCGCGCTTGGCGACGTGGCGGGGACCCGACGGCCGGACAAGGACGATGCCCAGGTCCACGCCGCGGTACAGGATGGCGGCACGCTTGACCAGCTCGTCCCAGAGGGCGTCCGAGTAGGCCTCGTCCAGCGCCCGTGGCGCCCACCGGTCCACGGCCCGCCGGACGTCCTCGGTGTGCACGAAGTATTCGATCAGGTTGGAACTCTCGTCCAGCGCCTTGATGTTCATCGGTGACAGTGCGGGCGGCCCGGCCCGGAAGGTGTTCACCAGCCGGGCGTAGTCCTCGTTGCTGGTGAGTTTGGCCGCCAGCCTGGCCGTGGCCTGGTCCGATGCTTTGGCCAGGCGCTTGATGATCAGCCCCAGCCCCACGGCCGCCTTTCGCTCCCGCAGGTACAGATGCGCGGCGAGGTCCCGGGTGCGCCAGCCCTTGCACAATGTGGGCGCGTCAGGACCGGCCGCAAGCAGGGTTTCGGCCAGGACTTCTCGGGACGGTTCGACGAAATGCATCACTTGGAAAACTAGCACGAGAGCCGCGAAGATGGGCAGCACCGCAGCCGCTGCTGGCGTGCCGTTGTTCACATCGGGAAAGGCCGCCGGTGGAGGCACTAGACTTGACCCGATGTCTGAGCAGCAAGCCCCCGCCCAAACCGCAGGATCCGCCATGTCCCCATCCGTTGCATCCGTGCCGTCGCCGGCCCCTGGTGCCGCCGCGGGCACATCGTCCGGCCCGCTCCCGGCAGAGGTGGCGGCCGCCCTCAAGCGCGACGCCGCCGGCCTCGTGGCCGCCGTCGTGCAGCAGTACGACACCAACGAAGTCCTGATGCTCGGCTGGATGGATGACGAGGCCCTGCACCGGACCATGACCACCGGCCGCGTCACCTTCTATTCCCGCTCCCGCCAGGAGTACTGGCGCAAGGGGGACACCTCAGGCCACGTCCAGTGGGTCAAGTCGGTCGCCATGGACTGCGACGGCGACGCGCTGCTGGTGCGCGTGGACCAGGTGGGGGCCGCGTGCCACACCGGCACCCGCACCTGCTTCGACGGCAGGGACCTCGACGTCACAACGGGCCAAGCGCACTAGGCCGGACCGGCTGCCCGGCCGCGGGACCCTCCCCGGACCGCGGCCACCAGGAAGCATACCCAAGGAGCCGGCGGGGCCGGCCCTTTTCGAAGAACAGGCGGATCAGCAAAGCCATGCAGGACCTTGGAACCATCAGCCCGACCCTTGAGGAGTTCCGGGAACTTGCCGGCCACAGCCGTGTCATCCCGGTCCGGCTCAAGGTGCTTGCCGACGCCGAAACCCCCATCGGCCTGTACCGCAAGCTGGCCCAGGGCCAGCCCGGGACCTTCCTGATGGAATCGGCCGCCGTGGGCGGGGCCTGGTCCCGCTACTCCTTCATCGGCGCCCGGTCGCGCGCCACGCTGACCACCAAGGACGGCCAGGCGCACTGGCTGGGCGAGCCCCCGGCCGGGGTGCCGGTGGACGGCAGCCCCGTGGACGCCATCCGCGACACCATCGAGGCGCTGCGCACCGACCGTTTCGACGGGCTGCCGCCCTTCACCTCGGGCCTGGTGGGCTTCCTCGGCTGGGAAACCGTGCGGCACTGGGAGCGGCTGGTGAGCCCGCCGGAAGATGACCTGCAGCTGCCCGAGATGGCGCTCAACCTCGTCACCGACATGGCCGTGCACGACAACGTCGACGGCACCGTGCTGCTGATCGCCAACGCGATCAACTTCGACAACAGCTCCGAGCGGGTCGACGAGGCGTGGCACGACGCCGTGGCCCGGGTCAAGGCGCTCCTGGCGAAGATCAGCGCGCCCGTGGTGCAGCCCGTCTCCGTCCTGGCCCCCGCAGCGCTGGACTTCGCCTCCAGCGTCCAGGAACGCTGGGACGAGGCCGAGTACCTGGCCGCCCTGGACCGGGGCAAGGAAGCCATCGTGGACGGCGAGGTCTTCCAGGTGGTGATCTCGCGCCGCTTCGAAATGGAATGCCGGGCCTCCGCCCTGGACGTGTACCGGGTCCTGCGGAACACCAACCCCAGCCCCTACATGTACATCTTCAGCCTTGCCGACGCCGAGGGCCGGGAGTACTCCATCGTCGGGTCCTCGCCCGAGGCCCTGGTGACGGTCACCGGGGAGGAAGTCATCACCCACCCCATCGCCGGCTCCCGCCCGCGGGGCAGGACTGTCGAAGCTGACAAGGCCCTGGCCGAGGAACTCCTGGCGGACCAGAAGGAACGCGCCGAGCACCTGATGCTGGTGGACCTGTCCCGGAACGACCTCTCCAAGGTCTGCGTTGCCGGCACCGTCGACGTCACCCAGTTCATGGAAGTGGAGCGCTTCAGCCACATCATGCACCTGGTCTCCACCGTCGTCGGCCGGCTGGCTCCGGATGCGAAAGCGTACAACGTCCTCAAAGCCACCTTCCCGGCCGGCACGCTGTCCGGCGCCCCCAAGCCCCGCGCCCTGCGGCTGCTGGACGAACTGGAACCGCACCGCCGGGGCATCTACGGCGGTGTGGTGGGGTATCTCGACTTCGCCGGAGACATGGACATGGCCATCGCCATCCGCTCTGCGCTGATCCGCGAGGGCCGGGCGTACGTCCAGGCCGGCGGCGGCATCGTGGCCGACTCCGTCAATCCGACCGAGGCCCTCGAGACAGTCAACAAGGCGGCCGCCCCGCTGCGCGCGGTCCACACTGCAGGATCGCTGCACAACATCTCCGCCGAGTCCCTGCCCGGCGGGACGGAGTCCTGATGCCCGGCGCCGGACTTGAGGCCGGTCAGGCGGGCAAGTCCAGGAAGCCCGGCGCCGCGCCGTTCTGGGCGCGGAAGTCCACCCTGGTGCTGCTGATCGCCCTGCTGGCCCTGGCCGCATTCGGCACCACCACGCAGACCTGGCTCACCGTCGCGCTGGACCCGGACCAGGTGGGCCAGGGCGCCGCCGCACGGAACGCGCTTCAGGTGCAGGGCAGCAAGGCCGCCACCACCGTCACGGCACTCGCGCTGGTGGCCCTCGCCGGCGGCCTCGCCGCGGCCATTGCCGGCCGTATCGCGCGCTGGATCATCACGGCGATCATCGTGCTCGCCGCCGCCGGCGTCGCCACCGCCGCCGCAACCGTCCTGGCCGACCCGTTGACGGCGGCGCAGGGATCCATCGCTGCCGCCACGGGCATCTCGGGAAGCCAGGCGCAGGTGGACGTGACCGCCTTTCCGGTGCTCGCCGTCGTCGCCGGCTGCCTGCTGGCCCTTGCCGCCCTGCTGATCCTGCCCGCATCCCGGTACTGGCGCACGCGCACCAAATATGACGCTCCGGGAACCGCAGGGGCCGCCGCACCCACCGGCCCGGTCGACGAAATCGACAGCTGGGACCGGTTGTCCCGCGGCGACGACCCCACCTAAGCCGGGCAGGACGCCTTTCGTCGGTCCGGGCGGCGGCCCGCGGTACGCGGACGGCGCCCAAAAAATGGCAGAATGTAAGCAGTATCCATCCTGAGGAGATTTTCCATGAGCAAAGCACCTGCGTCCGTTTCCAAGTCCGGCACCCGCACGGTTGCCCCCGGCGCCATCGACCACAGCCAGGAACTGGGCCACGGCAACAGCCCGGCCGCCTGGACCTGCGTCATTGTCATGCTCGTAGGCGCACTCATCGCAGCCATCGCCTTCGTCATCGCCAGCACCCCCATCTTCATCGGTGGCGCCGTGGTGATGGTCATCGGCCTGATCCTCGGTTATGTCATGCGCAAGGCAGGCTACGGCGTCGAAGGCAGCAAGCTGAAGAACTCCGGCCACTGATGGCGACTGTTCTCGACGACATCAATGCCGGTGTCAGGGAGGATCTGGAGGGCAGGAAGCGGCTCGTTTCGCTGGCTGAGCTGAAGGACCGGGTCCAGGCGGCTGCACCTGCGCGCGACGCCTGGGCTGCGCTCGGCGGTACCTCCGCAACCCGGGAACAGCTGAAAGTCATCGCCGAAATCAAGCGCCGCAGCCCCTCCAAGGGCGACCTGGCCAGCATCGGCGACCCCGCCTCACTCGCCCGGCAGTACGCCGACGGCGGAGCCGCCGTCATCAGCGTCCTCACCGAAGAGCGCCGCTTCAAGGGCTCGCTCGCCGACCTCGACGCGGTGCGTGCCGCCGTCGACGTTCCGCTGCTGCGCAAGGACTTCACCCTGGACGATTACCAGATTTGGGAAGCCCGCGCCCACGGCGCGGACCTCATCCTGCTGATCGTCGCGGCACTCTCGGACGCGCAGCTTAGCGAGTTTTCGGCACTCAGCCGGGAACTTGGGATGAACGTGCTCGTGGAGACGCACACGGAAGAGGAAATCGACCGGGCCGCGGCCGCCCAGGCGCGCATCATCGGCGTCAACGTGCGGAACCTGAAGACGCTCGACGTCGACCGTTCACTCTTTGCCGCACTGGCGGGACGGATTCCCGCCGGGTCCCTCGTGGTCGCCGAATCCGGCGTCCGCGACGCTGACGACGTCACGCACTACGCCGCCAGCGGCGCCAACGCCATACTGGTGGGCGAAGCCCTGGTGAGCCACGCGACCCCGCGGGAACGGATCGCCGAATTCACTGCGGCAGGCGCCGCCGCCATCGCCGCCCGCGGCTGAGGCTCCACAGCGCGGGAAACCCGTCCGGCGCCCGCCGGACTGCACACTTTTGACCCCTTACTTTGAACAGGATGGACTGATGGCCGACGCACCCTCAGGAAACGCTGACAACAACACCACGGAAGCCTTCCTGCAGGGGGGTTCCCTCCGCCACGCCCCCGGGCCGTACTTCGGCAGCTACGGCGGGCGCTGGATGCCCGAATCCCTGATCGCCGCCCTGGACGAGCTGGAGGAAACCTTCAACAAGGCCAAGGACGATCCCGAGTTCCGCGCCCGGATCGACGACCTGAACAAGAACTACTCGGGCCGGCCCTCCCTGCTGACCGAAGCCAAGCGCTTCTCCCAGCACGCCGGCGGCGTCCGTGTGTTCCTCAAGCGCGAGGACCTCAACCACACCGGGTCCCACAAGATCAACAACGTCCTGGGCCAGGCGCTGCTCGCCAAGCGCATGGGCAAGACCCGCGTCATCGCCGAAACCGGGGCCGGACAGCACGGCGTGGCCAGCGCCACCGCGGCAGCCCTGATGGGCCTGGAATGCGTCGTCTACATGGGCGCCGAAGACTGCCGGCGCCAGGCGCTGAACGTCGCCCGGATGGAACTGCTGGGCGCGAAGGTCATCCCCGTCACCAGCGGGTCGCAGACCCTCAAGGACGCCATCAACGAGGCCCTGCGTGACTGGGTGGCGAACGTCGAGAACACCCACTATCTGCTCGGCACCGCCGCCGGAGCGCACCCGTTCCCGGCCATGGTCCGCTACTTCCACGAGGTCATTGGCGACGAAGCCCGCGCCCAGATCCTGGAGCAGGAAGGGCGCCTGCCGGACGCCGTCTGCGCCTGCATCGGCGGCGGCTCCAACGCCATCGGCATCTTCCACGGCTTCCTGGACGACCCCTCCGTCAGGATCTACGGCTTCGAAGCAGGCGGCGACGGCGTGGAAACCGGCCGCCACGCAGCCACCATCACGCTCGGCAAGCCCGGTGTCCTGCACGGCGCACGTTCCTACCTGATGCAGGACGACGACGGGCAGACCATCGAGTCGCACTCCATCTCCGCAGGCCTGGACTACCCCGGCGTCGGTCCCGAGCACTCCTACCTGTCCGACATCGGGCGGGTCAGCTACGAGCCGATCACCGACAGCGAGGCCATGGACGCGTTCCGGCTGCTGTGCCGGACCGAGGGCATCATCCCCGCGATCGAGTCCTCGCACGCACTGGCAGGGGCCATCAAGGTGGGCCAGCGGCTCGCCGCAGAGGACCCCGCATCGGCTTCGGAGAAGATCGTCATCGTCAACCTCTCCGGCCGCGGCGACAAGGATGTCGCCACCGCCGCGGAATGGTTCGACCTGTTGGACAAGGATTCCGCGGAATCGGAAATCGGCAAAGAGGGGGAGCAGCTGTGAGTACCGCACAAATGACCAGCAAGTCGGCGGCAGCCATCGACAAGGCACGGGCCCAGGGCCGTGCAGCCCTGATCGGCTACCTCCCGGCCGGCTACCCGAGCGTTGAGGAAACCATCGCGGCAGGCATCGCCCTGGCCGAAAACGGCGCCGACCTGATCGAGATCGGCATCCCCTATTCGGACCCCGTGATGGACGGCCAGGTCATCCAGGCCGCCACCACCGAGGCGCTGGCCAAGGGCTTCCACGTCAGGCAGGTGTTCGACGTCGTCGCCGGCATCACCAGCAAGACCGATGCCGCTGTCCTGGTCATGACCTACTGGAATCCGGTGGTCCGCATGGGCGTGGACGAGTTCGCGCGCAGGCTTGCCGACGCCGGGGGAGCGGGACTCATCACTCCCGACCTCATCCCGGACGAGGCCGCCGAATGGATGGCGGCCTCGGACAAGTACGGCCTGGACCGGGTGTTCCTGGTTGCGCCGTCCTCCACCACCGAGCGCATGCAGCGGACCGTCAACGCGAGCCGCGGCTTCGTATACGCCGTCTCCATCATGGGCGTCACCGGTGCCCGATCGAGCGTCAGCTCGGCCGCCAAGGACGTCGTGGCCGCTGCCCACGCCGCCGGCGCCGAACGCGTCTGCGTCGGCCTCGGCGTCTCCAACGCGGACCAGGTCCGTGAGATCGCCGCCTACGCCGAAGGCGTCATCGTCGGCACCGCGCTGGTGGCAGCCGTACGCGACGGCGGGGTGGACGCCGTCGCTGCCCTCACCAAGGACCTCAGCACCGGCCTGGCCCGGGAAGCCGGGCCCGCGAAGGACGGGGCGTAACCCATGCAGAACCTCCTTCAGGCGGCCGCCCTGGTGCCGGCCAGCATCCCCAGTCCAAGCTGGTCCGGCTTCGACATCCCCCTGCCGTGGGGCAGCCTGCGGATCCACGCCTACGCGCTGTGCATCCTGGCCGGGATTGTCCTGGGCCTGTGGCTGACCTCCGTCCGCTGGGCTAAGCGGGGGGCGCCTGAAGGAAGCGTCTGGGACATCGTCATCTGGGCCATCCCCTTCGGCATCATCGGAGGCCGGCTGTACCACGTGGTGTCCTCGCCGGACGCCTACTTCGGACCGGGCTTCGACGGCACCGGCGACCTTTCGCTGATCCCGCAGATCCAACGCGGCGGCCTGGGCATCTGGGGCGCCGTCGTGCTGGGCGCCGTCGGGGCCTGGATCGGCTGCCGCCGCAGCGGTGTCAAGCTCAGCGCCTTCGTCGACGCCGCCGCCCCCGGGCTGCTGCTGGCGCAGGCCGTGGGCCGCTGGGGCAACTGGTTCAACCAGGAGCTATTCGGCGCTCCCACCACACTGCCCTGGGGCCTGCAGATCGACCCCAACAACGCCAACTTCCCGGCGGGGATGCCCGCGGACACCCTGTTCCACCCCACGTTCCTCTACGAATCCCTGTGGAACCTGGCCGGCGTCGTGATCCTGCTCGCACTGGACCGGCGCTTCCATTTCCGCCGCGGCAGGCTCTTCTGGCTCTACGCCATGTACTACACGCTCGGCCGCGTGTGGATCGAAGCGATGCGCATCGACGATGCCGAACATATCAGCCTCTTCGGCATCACCACCCGGCTCAACGTCTGGACCAGCATCTTCGTGTTCCTGGCAGCACTTGCCGCCTTCATCCTCCTGGGCCTGAAGGGCCGCCCCGAGCCGGACACCGTGTACCTGGCCGGGCACGAACCGGAGAAGCCGGCAGCCGCACCCGCCGTTTCCGGCACCGATGATGACGTCCGCTCCCCGGACCCCGTTGTCTCAGATAGTGATTCGCGTGGTAATCTCCCTGATAACCAAAGCGGTTCCCGGCATGCTTCCGACCCCACGGAAAATGCCGAGGCAGCACCTGCAGGCTCCACGCCTGGAACGGGTGCAACGGCTTCCGGAACATCCGGCAGCACGGCCACAGGAACCGCGTCCGAGGCCGGCCCCGGCAGATAGGGAGCCGGTCGCGCAGGGCAGCAGAGCCACCGCTCGAAGGGCCCGAAACCACAACGTCGTGGCATGGGGCACCATCCGGACGGCATAGAGCTGCTGACCGGTGTTGCCCAGGGCAGGAGCCTGCGTAACCGTTAGTTCAGCAGGCTGCGCTGACCTACAATTTCCAGTAAGTAACACTTTGTTGTGCCCAATGTGAGCGGCGCCCGACGAGTGGGGCCAATGGTGTCCCTTCCATACGCACGATCAGGAGGAAGGACGTCTCCCATGACCCAAACTCTTCACACTCCCAGCTGGTCCGAACCGGATCAGCCTGAGACTGCACTGTCGCCGTTCAAGCGCTTCGCCGCTATGCCGGAGGCTGCCGGGCTGTACAACCCGGAGCAGGAGAAGGACGCCTGCGGCCTGGCGATCATCGCCACCCTGCGCGGCGAACCCGGGTACGACATCGTCGACGCCGCACTGACCGCGCTGCGCAACCTTGAGCACCGCGGCGCCGTGGGCGCAGACGAAGGAACCGGCGACGGCGCTGGCCTCCTCATGCAGATCCCGGACGAGTTCTTCCGCGCCGTCACCGAATTCGAGCTGCCCGCTCCCGGCCAGTACGTGGCCGGTACCGCGTTCCTTCCCGCCGAGCAGCGCGAAGCCGACGCCGCGAAGGCAGGCATCGAGGGTCTGGCCGCCGATGAGGGCCTGAAGGTCCTCGGCTGGCGTGAGGTGCCTGTCGTCGCCGACCTAGTCGGTTCCATGGCCCGTGCCTGCATGCCGTACTTCTCCCAGCCCTTCCTGGCTTCCGCCACGGGCGAGGAACTGGACCGCAACGAACTGGATTCCCGGGCCTGGCGGATCCGGAAGCGCGCCCAGAACAAGTTCGGCGTCTACTTCCCGTCGCTGTCCTCCCGGACCATCGTCTACAAGGGCATGCTGACCACCGCCCAGCTGGAGCCGTTCTACCCGGACC
>JABFWC010000208.1 GCA_013362385.1 Pseudarthrobacter sp. | reverse complement strand
AGCTGTCTTTTTGGAATACGGCCGCGCCCTCGGGGGTCTCGTAGGCTGGGAAGCCCAGGCTGGCCAGACCCGTGATGGGTTTAGCGCCCGCGGCCAGGGCCCGCATGGCATCGAAGTAGGTTCGGGCTGCTGCTGGGGTAGCGGCATCCTGTACGGCGATTTTCAAGGCGCCCTGGTCCAGGTGGTAAGTGCACGTGAAGGTGCTGTTGGCCCAGCTGTTGATGGTGTGCGGGTTGTGTGTCAGATGCAGGATGGCGGTGAGCCGTTCCATGGGTTCCGATCCGCAGACCATCAAGGCCGCCTCGCTGGGCCCGGTGGCGGCAGTGGCCGTGGAGGCGGCCGCCGGGCTTTCGTGGTGGCCGGCATGCGCTGCTGCCGGGGCGGAGGCAACCCCGACAGGGGTGTGCGGCGTTCTCCCGTCGGCCGGTTCCATCGTGCCCGCGGCCGCGGCGCAGCCGGACAGCAGCAGGGAACACAGAACCGAGGCGAACAGTGGGGTGCGGTTTTTCACGATTCGTCCATCCTTGCCGCGGCTTCCCAGGAGGGACGCGGCCAGTTCTCAGGTTTGAAGTTTGGCGTAGATGACATAGTTGTCGTCGAACAGGCCCGTCGCCGGGTTGTATCCGTCGCAGGTGATCAGCCGCAGTTCCGCACCTGCGGTGTTGCCGTAGACCTCAAGGGTCGGGAAGTCGCCCTTGCTGTAGCTGGCGCCATGATCGACCCGGAACACCGCCGTGCTGCCATCGGCTCTGTAGACGTTTATCTCCGCCCCTACAGTGACCTTCCTCAGGTCCGCGAAGACTCCCTTGTGGCCGCCGAGGGCGTTGACGTGGCCCAGGATCACGGCCGGTCCCCGGGCGCCGGGAGTTGGGGATCCGTTATACCAGCCTGCGGGTGCGCCGTTGCCGGTGTCGTCGGGCACTTGAAGGGATCCGTCATCCCGCAGGCCCAGGCTCAGCAGGTCTGTGCGCAGGCCGATGGCCGGAATCGACAGCGCCACAGGATCTGAGGCGGCCAATACCGCAGGGGCCACGGGTGTGGTTGGAACCGGGGTGGGCGTGCTGGTGTGCGGTTGCGGTGCCTGCGTTGTCGCCGGGGAAGAGCCGTCCGGGTCCGGTGAGGCCGTTTCGGTGGGTGCCGGGGAGGACGCTGCGGCTGCAGGCAGGGCGGCAGCACCAGGGGCGGCTGTGGTTGCGCCTCCGCAGCCGGTGAGTGCCAGCAGCAACAGAAGCCCGGCCGCCGTGGATCCCCCCAGCAGTCCGCGGCGGCCGGGCTTCATGGTCGTCACAATAGTGATCCGTTCGGTCAGTTGTCAGGAGGCGGAACGGGTATTGCGGCGGATGACGTAAGCACCACCGGCCAGTGCGGTCAGGACCAGCCCGCCGCCTAGGGCCAAAGCTGCTGTGTCCGTCCCGCCGGTCTGCTGGACGACACCGGTGTCAGCGGCACCGGCCGGCATCTTCATCTGCCCTGCCTTCAGGGTTCCGCACAGCGCTGGGGAGGTCGCTGCCAGCGGAAGGCTGGGGACCAGGTCAGACTTGGCGGCCTGGGCTTTGGCGGTGAGCGTGGCGGGGTCAAGACCGTGAACGACCACGACGGCGGTGCCGGCCTGCAGGGCTGCCTTGGTTTCGGCGTTCAGCTCGAAGGTCCGGTCAATGGTGTAACTGGCGCCCTGGCCCGCCACCTTGAGGTCCAGCCCTGCAGCAGTGCTGGTGTCGCCGCTCGTGGACAGGGTCGTCACGATACCGCCGTAGGACGGGGCGCCCTCGGTGGTCGAGATGACACCGTCGCCGTCCTTGTCGGCAGACGGTGCCGGGCAGGTGCCCTGCGCGCCGCCGTGGATGTGCTGGACATGGGGATACGGGGCGTCCATGAACTTCGCGGCGAGGCCGGAAACCTTCAGGACGGCATGGGCCTGATTGCCGGTGACATCAACAGTGATGGTGCCTGAGGCGGAGCTGCCATTGATCGCAGACAGCGTGGACTGGTACGTGGTGTCGGCGGCCATCGCCGGGGCACCCGAGAGCGCCAGGGCTCCGAGGGCGAGGGTGGGAACAGCAAGTAAACGAAGGCTCTTGTTCATCGGAAAGCATTCTCCTCATACAAGTGATGACGCGCCCCGGGAAGAAGAGGCACAACCATAGTTCGGAGCAGTCACCACCACGGATGGGCGGGCGAGTGGCTTAGCTCACACATTCTTTTCCGGCCTTCGCTACGGTGGTTGGCACCTGCCCCAATACCCCGGCGGACAACACTGCTGTCTTGATGTCGGTCCCCCGGCAGCTATCTTGTGGCGCGCCGGATCCGGATGCACATCGAAACCTGGGACCGCACGTCACTGGATGAACAGTAAGGGTTGATCGGCAGGACCAAGGGCACGGGTGCGCCCCTGTACGGCGGCGAAGAGTTCACCGAACCGGACTTCGGCCGGCACGGCAAGGGCGCCAAGCCCCTGATTCCGCTCGATTTGCATGTCCGAACGGCACACCCGCCCGCAGAACAGC
>JABFWC010000333.1 GCA_013362385.1 Pseudarthrobacter sp. | reverse complement strand
CGTGGCGGAGGCGGATGAGATCCTCCTGCAGGTCCTTGGCGTCGTCGGTAATGGGCACGTAGTACTCCTTGGCGTTGGCATCGGGGCTTGTGGACTATTCTGAAGTGGCGGGTTCACATTCCGGGAAAGCGCTCGAAATATGCTTCGACCAAGGATTAGGGGCAGGATTCATGCAGCAGGAACGAGTCGAGGCGGCAGAGCTCAGTGAGGATGACCTTGCCCTGATCCAGGTGCTGCAGGCCTCGCCGCGGATGGGTTGGGCCGACGCCGCAAAGGTGCTGGGCGTCCACGCCACGACCCTTGCCGCCCGGTGGGACCGGCTCGCGGCGGGCGGGGCCGCCTGGGTGACTGCGCACCTGGCCGGCGACCCCAAGCAGATGTTGCTGGCGTACGTGGCGGTGGACTGCGAGATGAACCGCAGGGAAAGCGTCACCGCCCAACTGGCTGCCGTCCCGGAGATCGTCACGGTGGAGGAGGCGGCGAGCAACCGCGACCTGATGCTGACGGTCATCACCCGCTCGCTGGAGGAGTTCAGCGAAAAGATCATCACCCGGCTCAAGACGATCGAGGGGCTCACCAAGTACCAGGTGGCACTATGCACCAGGCTTCACAGCAGCGGGGACGACTGGCGGCTGAATGTCCTCAGCCGGGCACAGCTGGCAACGCTGCGGACCCTCGGGCCCCAGGCCGTCCCGGAGGACGCGCGGGCGGCGGCGGGCCAGTTGCCCCAAAACCACCTGGACCTGCTGCCGTTCCTGGCGCGGGACGGCCGCGCCACGGCTGCAGAGATTGCCCGCGGCCTGGGCCGCCACCCGGCCACGGTCCAGCGCCAGCTGAACCGGGTGCTGGCCAGCGGGATCCTTTCCTTCCGTTGCGAAATCGCCCAGCGCTATTCCTCGTTCCCGGTGACCTGCCAGTGGTTCGTCAACGTGCCTGCCGGCCAGCACGACGCGGCCGCCGCCGGGATCCGCACCATCAGCAACGTGCGGCTCAGCGCCTCCACCACCGGGCCCACCAACTTCGTGATCATCATGTGGCTGCACACGCTCGCCGATGTCATGTCCGCAGAGCTTGCGCTGCAACAGAAGGTGCCCGGCATCGACATCGTCGAGAGTGCGGTGATGCTGCGTACGGTCAAGCGGGTGGGCTGGATGCTGAATGAAGACACGACGGCGAGTGGCGCCGTCGTGCATGGCGGCAGCCTGGGCGCCGCGGACTGAAGCGGGAGAGGGGGCGGAGGCTTCCGCCGTAACTTAATACTTCCGCATTGCGGATTTATCTTTCCGGAAACATGGCCTTCCTACAGTTGCTCACGACCCTGCGGCATCCCGTGTGCCGTCCGTCCCAACAACGAACAGGCACCGGCATGAACATCACCGCGTCAATACCCTCCCCGCAATCGGATGCCGCGGGGCGCAGGAAACCGCTGCACAAGTCCCTCTTCTTCCAGATCATGGTGGCAGTCATCGCCGGAATCGTGATCGGCTGGCTGTGGCCTGACCTGGGCGCGGCGCTGCGGCCGCTTGGGGACGGGTTCATCCAGCTGATCAAGATGATCATCGCCCCGCTGATCTTCCTGGTGATCGCCACCGGCATCGCTGCCGTCAGCGACGTGAGGGCCGTGGGCCGCGTGGGCGTCAAAGCCCTGGCCTACTTCACCGGCGCCACGCTGTTCGCGCTGGTCTTCGGGCTGCTGGTGGGTAACCTGGTGCAACCCGGCGCCGGGCTGGACATCGATCCCGCCACGCTGTCCCAGGACGCCCTCAACGCCAAAACCTCCACGGCCCCGCCCAAGGACGCGGGTGCCTTCCTGCTGGGCATCATCCCCACGAGCGTAGTGGGCGCGTTTGCCAGCAACAGCCTCCTGCAGGTCCTATGTTTCTCGGTGTTCTTCGGGGCGGCGATCGTCGTCGTCGGCCGCGAACGCTGCTTGCCGGTCATTGCCCTGATGGAGACTGTGCTGGAACTGTTCTACAAGATCATGGGCTGGGTAATGCGGGTGGCGCCGGTCGGAGCGTTCGGCGCCATGGCATTCATCATCGGCCAGTACGGCCTCGGGTCACTGGGCACGTACGCCCTGCTGATCGCTGCCTGCTACGGTGCGGCGCTGGTGTTCATCGGGCTGCTGTTCGTGGTGGCGTGGGCCTATCCGCGGGTGCCGCTGTGGCAGTTCATGAAGTACACGCGGGAGGAGTTCCTGCTGGCGCTGGGAACGGCTTCCACGGAGTCCGTACTGCCCAGGATCATGACCAAGCTGACCGGTGCAGGCTGCTCGCGCGCCACCACTGGGCTGGTGGTCCCCACCGGGTACTCCTTCAACCTTGACGGTGCAGCCTTGTACCTCTCCATCTCGCTGCTCTTCCTGGCACAGGCCTTCGGCTACAACCTGGACCTCGGCCAGCAACTCGCCGCACTGGGTGTCCTGATGCTGACCTCCAAGGGAATGGCAGGCGTTCCCGGCTCTGCCTTCCTGGCCCTCTCCGCCAAGGCCGGGGCCCTGGGCATCTTCCCCGTGGCCGGCGTT
>JABFWC010000288.1 GCA_013362385.1 Pseudarthrobacter sp. | reverse complement strand
AAGCCTGCCGCCTTGTTGTTCCATTCCGCGTAGATGTAATCCAGGGCATTCTTCAGGGCCCCGGGAACGGAATGGTTGTATTCCGCAGTGACAAAAATGAACCCGTCGAAGGCCTCCACCGCGGCGGCCCATTTCTTCGTGTGCTCCTGTTGGTAGTTTCCCAGCGAAGGCGGCAGGGGCTCGTCCAGAAGCGGAAGATCGAAGTCGGCGACGTCCAGCATCCCGAACTCCGCGCCCCCGTGCGCGCCTGCACGCTCGAGCACCCACTCGGCCACCTGCCTGCTGCGCCGGCCGGGCCGGGTACTCCCGACAACCACTGCGATCCTTACCATCGCGTTCCTCCTTGCGGAATCGCTGTCAGCACGTACCTCAATCAGGAAATTCATGCCGCTCCGGTTTTATTCCGGGCTGCACGCCACCCTGTTTTCCGGGTTTCCGGCGCCAGTCCCAGGAAGGGGCACGGCCGCCATTGACGTTGCACGTGGAAGGCGATGCAATGGAATGACCAGCCCGGACGTGCCCTGCCGGGGCTGGTCGCGCTGGAGGTGCACCATGTCAGGAGTGGCGGAATCCCTGATCCAAGGCCTGTTCCAAGGGGCAGGGGCCATCCTGCTGTGCGGTCCGGTACTTCTCGTCGGCGTGGCGGGCACTGTCTTCACCATCCGGCGCCGGGCGCTCACCCCTGCTGCCGGCATCGCGGGCACGGACCAGCTTTTTTGGGACCTGTTCCTGGGCTCATGCGTTGCCCTTCCCGCGCTGTTGATCCCCGCACTCCTCTCGCCCTGGGCTGGACTGTTCCTGGCAGGGGCAGCGGCTGCTTCCGGAATTGCGGCCTACCGCGGCACCCCCAGGCTCCTGGCCCGCCGCACCGCCCGGGAGGAGCGCCGGGCCCGGATGTCGGCGCACCAGGCGGCCCGCGCGCGGCATGATGAACTCATGATCCGGTGGCGCCGCTATGAACTGGACCCGGCCTGCTCCATCGACTATCCGGCGCTCACGGATGTGCGGCTCCCGGAGACGTCAGCCCTGATCAAAGCCATGCGCAGGGCGGACGAGCTGCGCGCCGTTCCGCACCAAGGCTACCCGGACGCCGTCGGAAGCCTGGCGGCCTCCCTCGCCGCGGCCGAGCGTGCGGCGGGAATCCCGTCAGCCCTTTCCGCCAAGCAGGGATGACGTTAACTGCTGTGTCGCCAACGGTGGAACCGCCGGCGTTCACGGCGATAGCATCCGAGGATGAAGCCTGAGGAATTTCCGGCCCATGACCAGTACGGCCGCCTGCTGGAGGACCGCGGGGTCTGGCGCCAAGCCACCACCCTTGAAGGGGCCGGCGAGCTGACCGCCCGCTGGCTGGAGGGCGGCAGCTCCTACCAGCCCGGACACTTCGCGGCAGCCTTCGACGCCGAAACGGCACCCCTTGCCCCGTCGCTCGCGGAATTGAACCGGAACGGACTGTTCACCAAGGAATCCCAGCCGGGCGTCCTTGCCGATGGGGCCGCGCAGCGGGAATACGTCACGGGGTTTTGCAGCGCTGCCACGGCGGCGGAACTTCTGGCCCTTTCCACCCGCACCGAACTGGTGACCGTGGCGCACTCCCCCGGGGAAACCAGCAACGCTGCCATCCCGGTGACCATTGCCGGAACGGAAGTCACCACCGTACTCGGCTCAAGCGAAAACCCCGTGGAGGAGGAACAGATCCGGGACTGGGCGGAGGAAACCAACGACGCCCTGGCGCTCCTGCTCGCAGACTCCTGGTATGTCGAAATCCTGGACCCTGTCTGGGGGCGTAATGACGTGCTGCTGCCGGCAGTCCTGGCGACATTGAAAGGGGCGGGACAGCCTTAGCTGCCCCGCCCCGTTACCCCGGAGCTTCTAAAGCTCCACGGTGCCGCTCTCGCCGACACTCATGCGGCTGTGCGTCACCTTCGACTTGACCCACTGCAGGACCGTGGCCGCTGTACCGCCGGGGCTCGTCCAGTACTCAGCTGAGTCCGAGTCGATGTGCAACAGGCACACCTCCGGAGTGTCCGGGCCGTCCGGAAACCAGGCTTCAACCGCCTGGTTCCACAGCTCGCGTATCTTCGCACGGTCGGTGACCACCTGGGCTGTGCCCGCCACCGAAACCCACTCCGTGTTCTTGCCAAAGGCGACGTTGACGCGGGAGTCCCTGCGGACGTGCGCCACCTGCGAAGTGCCAAGGCCGGTGAAGAACCACATGTCGCCGTCGTCCTTTACCTCCTGGACGGCCAGCGGCCGGCTGACGAGGGCGCCTTCTTCGTTGACGGTGGTGACCATCCCGATCTTGGAATCGTTGATGATCTCAGTAACCTTGCTGATGCTCTGAGCGTCAGTCATGCCTCACCTCGTTCGCCTGGAGTCGGGGACGCTCCCCGCCGCCAGCCTATTAGTAAGCATGCTTATTTACCAGCCGGAGGCTACCGGAACCTTGGCCACCTCGGCGATGCGTGCGGCAGTCCGGCGTCCCATCCGGATGGCACCATCCACGTGCTGGTAGCCCTCGGCGGCAAGGTCGGA
>JABFWC010000325.1 GCA_013362385.1 Pseudarthrobacter sp. | reverse complement strand
GGCGCAGGACTGGCAGGCGAAGTTCCGCGACTCCGATGAGGTGCCCGGCGTCATCGTCATCGAGAACGGCGAGGCCTTCACGCCGCAGCAACTGGGGCAGCTTGCCGCGCTGAAGACCAGCCTTGAGGACCTCAAGCTGGGCGGCACGGTCATCGGCCCCATCCCCGCCAAGGACGCCAAGGCCGTCCAGTTCGTCACCCCCATCGACTCCTCCACGGAAATCAAGGACGCCGTCAAGGAACTGCGGGACACCGTGGCGGAAGCGGCGCCGGAAGGAACGCAAATCTTCGTCACGGGGCCCGCAGGGCTCGCAGCCGACCTCACCTCGGCCTTCGGCGGCATCGACGGCATCCTCCTGCTCGTGGCCCTGTCCGCGGTGTTCGTCATCCTGCTGGTGGTCTACCGTTCCCTGCTCCTGCCCGTCATGGTGCTCCTGACCTCTGTCTTCGCCCTCTGCGCGGCCATCCTGCTGGTGTTCGGCATGGCCAAGGCCGGCTGGATCCAGCTGAACGGCCAAAGCCAGGGAATCCTGTCCATTCTGGTGATCGGTGCGGCGACCGACTACGCCCTGCTCTTCGTGGCGCGCTTCCGCGAGGCCCTCACCCGCACCGCCAACCGCACGGCCGCCGTCCTCACGGCCTGGAAAGCATCCTTCGAGCCCATCCTGGCCTCCGGCGCCACCGTGATCATCGCGCTGCTGTGCCTGCTCTTCTCGGACCTCAACTCCAACAAGGCGCTCGGACCCGTCGCTGCCGCCGGCATCCTCTGCGCCCTGTTCGCCGCACTCACCCTGCTGCCCGCCCTGATGGCGCTGCTCGGCCGCGCAGCTTTCTGGCCGTTCCGTCCCAAGCTGGTCCCGGCCCACCAGTGCGAGCCGGAGCTGGTCACCGGGCTGGAAGGCCAAAAGGGCCTGTGGCGCAGCACCGGTTCCCTGGTTGCCCGCCGGCCCCGGACTGTGTGGGTTGCCTCGGTCCTGCTCCTGGTGGCGGCTGCCGGCGGCCTGCTCCAGCTCAAGGCCAACGGAGTGCCACAAACCGACGTCATCCTCACCGCCTCCAACGCCGTCGACGGCCAGGATGCCCTGGCCCGCCACTTCGACGCCGGCAGCGGCAGCCCCGCCGTCGTGGTTGCAGACCGGGGCAAGGCAACGGAGGTGCTTGACAGGGTGAAAGCGGACGACGGCGTGGGCGAGGCCTACCTGCTGGGCCCCGGCGGTGTGCCCATCACCGGAGCCCCCGGCACTCCCAACGCCCCTGACGTCCGGGACGGAAAGGTGCTCATCAACGCCACGTTGAACAACGCCGCGGACTCGCTCGAGGCCGAGGAGACCATCAAGGCGCTCCGCACCGAGGTGAAATCTATCGACCCGGCCGCCCTGGTGGGTGGCGTGACCGCCACAGCCCTCGATACCAACACCACCGCCAAGCATGACCTGGCAGTGATCATCCCGGTGGTCCTCGCGGTGATCCTCTTCATCCTGATGCTGCTGCTGCGCTCCATCGTGGCCCCGGTCCTGCTGGTGCTCTCGGTGGTGGTGTCCTATGCGGCCGCGCTGGGAGTGTCGGCCTTCGTGTTCAACAACCTCTTCGGCTTCCCCGGCGCCGACGCCACCGTGCCGCTGTTCGGTTTCGTGTTCCTGGTGGCGCTGGGCGTTGACTACAACATCTTCCTGATGAGCCGGGTCCGCGAGGAATCCCTGAAGCACGGCACCCGGCCCGGCATCCTCCGCGGCCTCGGCGTGACCGGCGGCGTGATCACCTCGGCAGGCGTGGTGCTCGCTGCCACGTTCGCCGCCCTGGGCGTTATCCCCATCATGTTCCTGGTGCAGCTGGCGTTCATCGTGGCGTTCGGCGTCCTGCTGGACACCGTGCTGGTGCGCTCGCTGCTCGTGCCTGCCCTGGCCTACGATATCGGAGCGAAGATCTGGTGGCCCGGCAAGCCGGGGCGGACCCCGGACGTGACGCGCGAAGAACCCCTGTTGGCGGAAACCCCTGCTCGGTAGACTTCCAGTGCGCCCGCGTGGACGTGAAGCCCCCAAAGGAGGGACCGCCATGACTGACTACCCTGAATCCGCGGCTGAAGAACCCCGCAGGGACAGCGCCGCGCCGGGCATGGAGGGCGAGGGCGGGCAGTACGTGGATGGCGACTACGGTGACGCGGGCCGCGTCAACGTCCCCGCCGACAACCTCGCCGACGCCGAATACCCGGAAAGCGGCTACGGCGACTCCCGCGCCACGGACGACGAGCGCACCGAGGATGACGAGCGCACGGAGGACGCGATCCGCGAAGGGCTCACGGACGGGCAGGTCCAGGCGACCACTGAGGAGCGCGGCCCGCTGCACGGTGACACCGGCACGGACCGGTAAGCAGCCCCGCTGAAGGTTCTCCAGGAGCGAACGGCTCGGCCGCCGTCGTGCACGCCTTGCGGGGAAAACCCCGCCAATGCAAGGGATGAAGCGTCCTCGCTCCTGCCGCGCCATCCAAAAGTTGAGTGCAGTACGCTCAACTTTGGGTTGACATCGTTGGCGCCCTGAGTAAAGTTGAGT
>JABFWC010000196.1 GCA_013362385.1 Pseudarthrobacter sp. | reverse complement strand
TCTTCATTTCGTCCTCCTACGGCCTCGGCGAGGCCGTGGTGCAGGGCGCGGTGAACCCGGACGAGTTCTACGTCCACAAGCCTGCCCTGGCGGCCGGGCGCCCGGCGGTCCTCAAGCGCGGCCTCGGCGAAAAGGCCGTCCAGATGACCTACACCGATTCCGAGGAAGTCGGCCGGACCGTGGACTTCGTTCCGGTGCCGGCTGACCAGCGGCGCCGGTTCAGCCTGACCGACGACGAGGTCCAGCAGCTCGCCCGCCACGCGGTGGCCATCGAGAAGCACTACGGCCGTCCCATGGACATCGAGTGGGGCAAGGACGGCGTGGACGGGGAGCTGTACATCCTGCAGGCACGCCCGGAGACCGTCGAATCCCGCAAGGCCACCGGCACCATCTCCCGCTACACGCTCGCCCAGCGCTCGAACGTCCTCGCCGAGGGCCGCGCCATCGGCCAGCGGATCGGCGCCGGCCAGGTGCGTGTACTGACGTCCATCGACCAGATGGCCTCGTTCCAGGCCGGCGACGTGCTGGTGGCGAACATGACCGATCCCGACTGGGAACCGATCATGAAGAAGGCGGCCGCAATCGTTACCGACCGCGGCGGGCGCACCTGCCACGCGGCGATCATCGCCCGCGAACTGGGGATCCCCGCCGTCGTCGGAACCGGAAACGCGTCCCGCGTCCTGGCCGAGGGCACCCCGGTCACCGTCTCCTGTGCCGAAGGCGAAGCGGGCTTCGTCTACGAGGGGCTGCTGGACTACACGCTGCAGGAGACCAGCCTGGACACCATGCCGGAAGCGCCGGTGAAGATCATGATGAACGTGGGCACGCCCGAGCAGGCGTTCAGCTTCGCCAAGCTGCCCAACCACGGCGTGGGCCTGGCCCGGCTGGAATTCATCATCAACCGCCAGATCGGCATCCACCCCAACGCGCTGCTGGCCGTCGCGGGGGAGATCGAGCGGCCGGCGTCGCTCTCGGACAACACCGTGCGGGAGATCAGGGAAAAGATTGCAGCTTACGACGGTCCCCGCGACTACTACGTCCGCCGCCTGGCCGAGGGCATCTCCACGATCGCCGCGGCCTTTGCCCCGGAAACGGTGATCATCCGGCTCTCGGACTTCAAGTCCAACGAGTACGCCAACCTGTTGGGCGGGCCGGCGTTCGAGCCGTCGGAGGAAAACCCGATGATCGGCTACCGCGGTGCCTCCCGGTACCTCTCGGACTCGTTCCGGCAGGCGTTCGAGCTCGAGTGCGAGGCCCTGAAGTACGTCCGCAACGAGATGGGCCTGACCAACATCAAGATCATGGTCCCGTTCGTGCGCACCCTGGACGAGGCCCGCGGCGTCACCGAGCTGCTCGCCGAGAACGGCCTGCGCCGCGGCGAGAACGGCCTGGAGGTCGTGATGATGTGCGAGCTGCCCGCCAACGCGCTGCTGGCTGATGAGTTCCTGGAGTACTTCGATGGCTTCTCGATCGGGTCCAACGACCTGACCCAGCTCACCCTGGGCCTGGACCGTGACTCGGCGCTGGTGGCCGAAGGGTTCGACGAGCGGAACCCCGCCGTCACGAAGCTCCTTGAGATGGCCATCGCCGCCTGCCGCGCCAAGGGCCGCTACGTCGGCATCTGCGGCCAGGGCCCCAGCGACCACCCGGACTTCGCCGAGTGGCTGCTGGCGCAGGGCATCAGCTCCATCTCGCTGAACCCGGACGCAGTGACAGAAACCTGGCTCCGCCTGGCACGCTCCGGCACCCGCTCAGCGATCTAATGCCGGACGCCACCTGGCGGGACACCACGGGGGCGGGCAGCACGTCCGCCCCCGTGGTGTTCTTCCTTTCGGACAGCACGGGCATCACCGCCGAAACGCTGGGCAACACCCTGCTGACGCAGTTCCCGGCCCAACACCTGGAACGCCGGAGCATCCCGTTCATCACCACGGTGGACCAGGCGAAGGAGGTGGTGGCCGTCATCGATGAGCTGGCCGCCGCCGGCCCCCGGCCAATCGTCTTTTCCACCACTGTGGGCCTGGACATCCGCGCAGTCCTGGCCCGCAGCCGCGGCCACTTTTTCGACCTGATCGGCGCGCACATCGGCCAGCTGGAGCAGGCCCTGCACGCGTCCGCCAGCGGTCAGCCGGGCAAGGCGCACGGCTTGGGTGACGCGGTGCGCTATCAGTCGCGGATGGCCGCCGTCGAATACGCCATAGAGCACGACGACGGGCAGTCGCTGCGCGCGCTGGAGCGCGCCGAACTGATCCTCATCGCCCCGTCGCGCTGCGGCAAGACGCCCACCACGATGTACCTGGCGCTGCAGCACGGTATCCTCGCCGCCAACTTCCCCCTGGTGGAGGAAGACTTCGCCAGCCTGTCCCTGCCCAAACCCCTGCTGCCCTTTGTGCGCAAGTGCTTCGGGCTGACCTCGCTGCCCGTCCGGCTGAGCCAGATCCGCCAGGAGCGCCGCCCGGGCAGTAACTACGCGTCGTTGTCCCAGTGCACGTACGAGCTGCGCAACGCCGAGGACATGTACCGGGTGAACAAGGTTCCGTACGTGAATTCCGC
>JABFWC010000025.1 GCA_013362385.1 Pseudarthrobacter sp. | reverse complement strand
CTTATCACCGGACGACCCCCTCTGGGCCGAATTCTTTGCAAAGCCATTCGCCTTGTCCACGTGTTAACCGGCCGCATTCCAGAACCGGGTTCCGGCGTGGCTGGAAGACTGCAGCACGCTCTAGGCGAAGGACTCCAGCTCCACACCGGCTTCTTCCAGGCCCGCCCGCACACGGGCAGCCATCGCAACGGCGGCGGGAGTACCTCCGGAAAGGCAGAGGGAGTCGGGGCGGACCTGCAGCACGCTCCCGTCCACGGCCACCACTTCGCCCTTCGCAGCCAGGCGCACGGCCCGCTCGACTACGGTGTCGACGTCGTGCAACACTGCGCCTTCCTGCTGGCGAGGCACCAGGCTGCCATCGGCGCGATAGGCCCGGTCCGGGAACGCTTCGACAAACACCGGGTGCCCGGCGGCCCGGGCCTGCTTCAGCAGCTCCGAGCCCGGGTAGCCAAGAATGGGCAGCCCAGGATCGTAAGCGCCCACTGCAGCGACGACGGCGGATGCCTGTTCGGCGTCGTGCATCAGGGTCTCGTACAACGCGCCGTGCGGTTTGACGTAGTCCACGGAGGCTCCCACGGCATGGGCAACGCCGTCGAGTGCGCCCAGCTGGTACAGGACGTCGCCGAACAGCTCGTCGAAGCTGGCGTCAAGGGCGCGCAGGCCAAAGCCGGCGAGGTCGCGGTACCCCAGGTGCGCGCCAACGGTGACATCCAGTTCATAGGCAGCCCGGCAAGCGTCGAGCATGGTGACGGGGTCGCCCGCATGGAACCCGCATGCGACGTTGGCACTGGTCACCAGTTGGACCATCGCGGCGTCGCCGCTCATGGTCCAGGAGCCGAATGCTTGGCCAAGGTCAGCGTTGAGGTCCACGGATGTTGCCTTCCAGGGTCAGGGAGTCAGCGCCTGCTTGTCCGGCGCCGGGGCAGCGCTCAGCTCCCCGGGAATGGTGTCCGGCATCGGTCCGAACGCCTCCCGGGCGTTCGCTGCCACCGCGCGGCCCATCACGAGGTTACCTGCTCCGCCCACCACGGCGCCGATGCCGAACGGCAGGGCCCGGCCGAACAGCGCCGTGCCCTGGCGTTTGAGGAGGTTCTTCAGGAAGGCTTGCTGGATCCGCTTCCGGACACTGCCGAACCCCGGGATCGAGGATCTGGACAGCATGTTTCCCCAGACATCCGCGGGCTTCGCACCGCCTGCTGCCTGGCCGCTGAGCGTTCCCAGCAGCGCCGTGCCTTCCTCGCCCAGCATGATGGCCATGACCATGGTGCCGGCCTTTTCGGGGTTGGTGAGGCGGATGCCGTGCAGTTCGGCAAGCGAAGTTGCGTAGAGCGCCGTTGCTTCAAGGAAGCCGACGGTGGCGGCCGCGGAAAGTCCCAGCGAGGCAACGGTTCCCACACCGGGGACGACGGCGGTGGCGCCCACCAAGGCCCCACCCCCGGCGACGGCCCGCAGGTAGTCCCGCTCGGCGAAGTCGGCCAGTTGCGCCGCGGTGGCGCGGGGATGCTTCTTTTGCAGCCGCCGGATGTAGGCAAGGACCAGCGGCCGCTGGATTTCCACGGCCTTCAGGATCATGTTGTGGACGCCTGGTTTGGGCTTGCCATCCGCGTCGAAGACCGCGTTGTGGGCGGTTTCCTGGGCGATCCGTACTGCGGGGTTGCTGCGCTTAGCCATGGTCACCTTCATTCACATCGACCTGCAGCGGTAGGCTGCCGTGCTTCTCCATCCTATGTGGAGAAACACTAAGCATGCTGAACTTCGCGGGTCTGCGCCCGCGCACCGGCCTGCCGCCCGACCCCGGACTTTTCCGCCCCGGGCCGGGACCGGCGTCGTCCGCTCCGTCAGCGGCTGGCCTGCTCCTTCGCCGCGGCAGCCGCGCCGGTTGCCCGTTCCGCAGCAAGCTGGTCCGCCTGCAGTTCGGCACGGAACACCTCGAACCGGGCCAGGTGGGCGGGACGGCGGCGCAGGACAGCCCACGTCCCGCCCAGGACAAGGAACCAGACGGGCGTCACGAGCAGCGCCGCCAGCGTGTCCGGCTGGGTGGTCAGCGCCCACAGGACGAATGCGAAGAAGGCGAACACGACCCAGACGGCCGGAATGCCGCCGGGCATCTTGAACGTCGACGCCGCGTGCAGCTGCGGGCGGCGCCGGCGGAAGGAGATGTAGCTGGCCAGGATGATCGACCAGACGAAAATGAAGCAGACGGCGGAAACGGTGGTCACCATCTCGAAGGCCTTTCCAACGTCCTGGCCTGCGTACATGAGGACGACGCCGGAGAGCAGCAGCACGCACGACAGGAACAGTGCGTTGCTGGGCACCTTCCTCGCGGACAGGCGGCTGAACAGGCTGGGGGCGTCGCCCTCCTGGGCCAGGCCGAAGACCATGCGGGACGTCGAGTAGATGCCGGAATTGGCCGAAGACATTGCTGAGGTGAGGACCACCAGGTTGACTACGGTGGCGGCGGCTCCGAGGCCGGCAAGGGAGAACATGCCGATGAAGGGGCTGTGGCCGGCAGCGAACTGGGTCCAGGGGGTCACAGCCATGAGGACGACCAGGGCGCCGACGT
>JABFWC010000337.1 GCA_013362385.1 Pseudarthrobacter sp. | reverse complement strand
CAGGACCCGGTAGAACGAGCCGGCACCTTCCGCGATAAGTTTCCGCGCCATGGATGCAGGGATGGGCCCATATCCGTCCAGCTCGGCGGGTTCGTCCGTTGCGCCGAGGGCGGCAAAGACCGGGACCGTGACCAACACATCCGCCTTGATGGACGGACCGGGCCCGGACACGGGCCCGAAGGAGTGACTGGAATTCCCCAACAGCTGCTCTGCCGCTACGTCCGCCTTGATCTGTGTGAGGGTCCGTGGCTCATCCGGGCCTTGGAGCCCACGGGCCAGGGCAGACGTCCTGTTCCAGATGGCACATGCCTTGTCCGCGGCCATATGCAGCGAGATCCAAGCCATCCCGTTGCGGTCCGGGGAGTATTCCATCCGCCGGTCTTCTACGGACTTCGCATGCCTGATCTCCAGGGATTCCGGATGATGGCGTTCCCGCCAGGCACGTACCTTGCGCCGGAAGCGGCCGGCGCCAGCTCCCCCGCGGCGGCGCCCCTGGCCGCGTTCGGCGCCTCGGGGTCCAGGAAGTGCGCCTGCAGCGCAGCGGCGGCGGCAGGATCCAGCCCGGTGGTTTCATCGACGATGATCCTCGCGTGCTGCCATGAGATCCTTCCTGCCTGCAGGGTATCCAGTGCAGCGGGCAGGGAGGTGGTCAAAACATGGGCTTCCCCCAGCAATGCCGAGGCGGCACGTTCCCCGATGGTCAGAGCGCAGGCAACCTCCGCCACCTGGCTCATTTCGCGCGCAGACGACTCATACGCAGTTCGCGCTGGCGCCTCCAGCGCGTCTGCCGCCTTTGCATAGCTCGCCAGCAGCTGGACTTTTGCCGCTGCGGTGACGGCTTCGATCCGAGCCACAACCTCCAGGCCGTTCAGGCACGACTCGGCAAGGTCCCGCAACGGATCCGCATCAGCAGCGCCCCCGGCGCCCTCCAAGGCGTCCGGCGAAAGAGCCAGGACGGCAAGCTCGTCAGCCAGCACAGTAATGGACGCGACGGCAGCGGCCAGCCCGGCCTCGCCTCCCGCTCCGACTGCCGCTGTGGTCTCCATAGCCAAACTCTGTCACGGGGGCCTGACATTCGAAGTTCCACCGCTACAACAAGTCCCCGCCGCACACCGCATCAGACCGAACCCACTCCCGGGCCAAGGTTTTACATTCCGGAAACGGAAAACCCTGTTCGCAAACGAAATTGCAGAGTACATTGGATGCAATTGCACTTGCAGAGTGATCTGCATTACAGGACGGGTAGCCCATGAACACCAACGCCGTCGAAGCGAACGCCACGGAAGACGCCGAGACCATCGGCTCGCACGCCTGGCTTGGCGACGCGCTTCCCGACGTACCGCTGACCAAGGCACAGAGCCGCGTGGTCGAGGTCATCCGCCGGAACCCGCAGTTGTCCTCCTATGCGGACATTGCCGAGATCGCCCAGCGCGCGGACGTGAACAACTCGTCCGTGGTGCGCACCGCCCAGCACCTGGGCTACCGCGGCTGGCCCGACCTGCAGCGTGAACTCCGCTCGCGTTACCTGGTGATGATCTCCACCGAGGACACGCTCACCGAGCACGGCGAAACCCGCAGCCCGCTCTACGAAGCCATCAACCACGACATCGAAAACCTCCGCCTCACGCTGGACTCCAACACCGCCGAGGAAGCCGAGGCCGCCATTGCCGCACTGGCGGCAGCCAAGTCCATCACCGTCGTCGGCATCGGTTCCTTTGCCGGTCCCGCCGGCGTCATGGCCCACCTCGGCTCCACCATGGGCTACCCCATCACGCTGGAAAACCGGGCGGGCCCGCACCTTGCGTCCAGCACCAACAGTCTTGGCCCCGGGGACGTCCTGGTGGTCATCAACATGTGGCGCTCGGTGAAGCACATCATCGTCGCCGCTGAGGCCGCGAAGCAGGCGGGCGCCACCGTCGTCGCTATCAGCGACCTGCGCCGCGGCCGCCTCGCCACCGCCGCTGACCACCTCCTGGTGGTGGCCTCCGAAGGCATCTCCTTCTTCCAGTCCGTCACCGCCGCGAACTCCCTGGTCTACGGCCTGCTCGCCGGCATGGAAGCCGCGCATCCGGAACGCAGCCGGGCCGCCATCCGCCGCACCCAGCAGCTCTGGAAAGACCTCGACATCTACCTCGACTAGGACACCACCCCCAACAGGCATTCAGGAGTACCCCTACATGAACGAGCCACAAAACCGCCGCGTCGCCGTCATCGGCCTCGGCGCCATGGGCGGAGCAATGGCCGCCACCCTGCACAAGGCGGGCTGGGACGTCACCGGCTTCGACCCGTCGGAAGCGGCAAGGACCGCGGCAGAAAAAGCCGGCATTAGCACGGCCGACGCCCTGGCCGCCGTCGCCGGGACCCCCTATGCGGTCCTGTCCCTGCCAGCCGCCAGCATCGTGGAAACCACCGTGCCGCAGCTCCTGGCAGCCCCGGGAACCATCGCCATCGTGGACACCACCACCTCCGAACCGGCCACCAGCAAGCACATGGCCGAGCTCGCGGAAACCCGTGGCGCTGCCTTCATCGACGCCCCCGTCTCCGGCGGCCGTGACGGCGCCGCCA
>JABFWC010000279.1 GCA_013362385.1 Pseudarthrobacter sp. | reverse complement strand
GGGGCGCATCACCTCCTGCAGGGTCCTGTCCCCGGCGCCGAACACGTCCGCCAGGATGGTCAGGCTGTTCTCCTCGATCAGTTCGTTCTCCGCCACCATGTCCCAGAGCTCTTCGGAACTGACGCTTTCCCGCCCGGCGTGCGGGTCGCCGCCCACGAGCCTGACCACGGCATTGGTGGACATGGACAGCAGCCAGATGACAGGGCGCATCACCTTGGCGAGGATGATCAGCGGGGGTGCCAGGACCTTCGTGAAGCCGGTGGCGTTCTGCAGGGCCAGCCGTTTGGGCGCCAGCTCACCCAGCACCAGGGACAGGTAGGCCACCAGGAGCGTCATGCCGACGAAGGACACGGGCGCGGCGGCAGCACCCAGCCCGAGAGCCTGCAGAAGGGGCACGACGTCGGGCGCGATCGCCGACGCACCGTAGGCTGCGGAGAAGAAACCCGAAAGGGTCACGCCGATCTGGACCGTGGAGAGGAACCGGTTCGGATTGCGGGCCAGGTCTGCGGTCCGGGCACCGAGGGCGCCGGACCGTTCGATCCGGCGCACCTGGCTTTCGCGCAGGGAGACGAGCGCCATTTCCGCAGCGGCGAACACACCGCCGAGCAGCACGAAACCGAGAACCAAGGCGATATTGAGCAGGGCACCGGTGTCCATGACATGAGACTACGACCAACCCGGGGTCGTGGGAGTGCCTGCCGGGCCGTCGTCGTTAGGAGGCCGCCGAACGGGGCCGCAGCCGAAGCGCCTGCATGCCGCCGTCAACTGCCAGGTCCACTCCGGTGGTGGACCCGGCGAGCGGGCTGGCCAGATAAACGATGGCTGCCGCAACTTCCGCCGGGGAGACCAGCCGCCCGTGCGGCTGGCGCGCCTCCAGTGCTGCGCGCTCGGCCTCAGGGTCTGGCGCCGCGGACAGGAGCCTGCCGATCCAAGGGGTGTCTGCTGTCCCCGGATTGACGCAGTTGACCCTCACGCCTTCCTGCAGGTGGTCTGCGGCCATGGCCAGGGTGAGCGACAGCACCGCGCCCTTGGTGGCGCTGTAGAGGGCGCGCTGGGGGAGGCCGGCGGTGGCTGCGATGGAGCAGGTGTTGACGATGGCCGCGTGCTCGGACCGGCGCAAGTACGGCAGCGCTGCCCGTGAGATCCTGACCATCCCCAGCACGTTGATGTCGAACACCCGGTGCCATTCGTCGTCGTCATTGTCCTCGATGGTTCCCTGGGCACCCACCCCGGCGTTGTTGACCACGACGTCGATCCCGCCGAGTTGTTCCGCGGCCTCTTCGACAGCCTGCCGGACCGAGGCGTCGTCGGCGACGTCGCAGCGGATGGCTTTGACCCCCGCCGCCTGGTCCGGGTTGAGGTCCAGTACCGCCACCTCAGCCCCGCGCTCCTGGAGAAGTTTCGCCGTCGCGGCCCCGATCCCGGAGGCTCCGCCGGTGACGATTGCCTTCAGTCCCTCAAACTCCATTGTTTGTCCTTTCGTGGTTAGCCTTGGAAGTATTCCTGGCGCTGGCGGCCCAGTCCCGCCACTTCAAGTTCGACGACGTCCCCGGCCTTCAGGTAGGGGAACCGGCCGGACAGGGCTACTCCTTCCGGGGTGCCGGTGCAAATAAGGTCACCCGGCTCAAGGACCAGGAACTGGCTGAGGTCGTAGATCACCTGCTCCACGCCGAAGATCAGGTCGCGGGTGGTGGAGTCCTGGCGGATCTCACCGTTGACCCAGCTACGCAGCCGCAGATCCCCGGCATCCACCTCGTCGGGGGTGACCAGGAACGGTCCGGTGGGACAAAATCCGGCGCAGCTCTTTCCCTTGGACCACTGCCCGCCGGACACTTCCAGCTGGAACGTGCGCTCGGACAGGTCGTTGACGGTGACAAAGCCGGCGATGTAGTCCCGGGACTGCGCCGGGGATTCCAGGTAGGAGGCGCGCCGACCGATGACCACGCCCAGTTCGACTTCCCAGTCGGTCTTCGTGGAGCCGCGAGGACTCGCCACGGCATCGAAGGGCCCGGCCACGGTGTAGGGCGCTTTGTGGAAGATGATGGGCACCGAAGGGGGAGCAGACCCCGATTCGGCGGCGTGGGCCGCATAGTTCATGCCCACACAGATCACGGAGGACGGCCTGGCGATCGGTGCACCAATCCGGGCGCCGTCCACGGCGAGTTCAGTCAGTTCCCCCGCGGCCAGCGCCGCTGCCGCGCGGCCCGGCCCATCGGATTCCCAGAAGTCGGTGTCGATGTCCCGGGCCACTTGCTCCAGGGAGTAGTACTTCGTCCCGTGCAGCAGGGCGGGGACTTCCTTGCCGGGGGCACCTATGCGTGCAAATTGCATTCGTTTCTTCTTTTCTCGGTAGTACGTGGTGGTGTATTCAGGTGATCAGTCCGCGGTCGCGCAGGTCCGCCCACAGCTGGTCCGGGACGGTCTGCGAGGCGAGGTCCAGGTTTTGCTTCACCTGGGCCGGCGTCCGCATGCCAAGGACAACGCTGGTGACGGCGGGGTGCCGGTACGGGAAGTGCAGGGCGGCGGCGGGCAGCGTGGTGCCGTGGGATTCGCAGACGTCCGCCAGCAGGTT
>JABFWC010000012.1 GCA_013362385.1 Pseudarthrobacter sp. | reverse complement strand
GTGGAGGCGGCGGTGCAGTTCCAGCAGCGGAGTGGCCAGGACGACCAGCCGGGCCAGGACGAACCTGCCGTGGCCCGCCGGGAAGAGGATAGCCCCGGCGAATCCGACGGCGACCGGCAGCTCCGTCCAGAGGTCATTGGAGGAACTGCACTCCAGTTCGGGGCCGGCCGCGAGCGTGATGTGCGGGCTGTTGCCCGGCGAGGAATGCGCCGCGAGGCTGGGCAGGCCGGAGCCGGCGAGCCTGGCCCAGTCCGCTCTGATGGCGGAATCGGTGGAGTCATCAAAGACCAGCTCGATGCTGCGCATGGAACCATCATGCCGTCCCGGCGGAGCCGTCAGCGGAAGCTAGCGCCTGCGCTCCCGAAGCATCCTCTCCAGGTCTTTGCTGACCTTGGAAAGGGACGCGGCCCGCAGGGCCTTGTGTTCGGCGGCTGTCTGGACGCCGCGTTTCGTGGCCGGGCCCGGCGGGTGGCCGGAATCCGGCTCCTGCGCCCCCGCGGCCGGGGCCAGGGCGTTGCCGAGGTTGGTGGCGAGCGGATCAAAGAAGAGATTGCCCGGGAAGGTGAGACCTTGCATCATGCGCCTAAGCTAACTGCCCGGCATTTCCCGGCTTTGAACGTCCGGTTTCGCCAGCGTTAAGCGCACCCCTGCCGGTTTGCTGCCCTGCGATAAACTTGTACTTTGGCTGATTGCCATTGTCCCGGCCTTGAGCAGCCCTCCCGCCGCAGCGCCCGGCAGCCACAACCGCAGCGAAAGTAGCACCGTGTCCCAAGATGTCCTGACCCCCGCCCGGATCAACGCGATTCACAAAGAGGCGGGCCGCCGCAGGACCTTTGCCGTCATTTCCCATCCTGACGCCGGCAAGTCCACCCTCACCGAGGCGCTCGCCCTGCACGCGAAGGTCATCGGTACGGCCGGTGCTTCCAGCGGCAAGGCCAACCGCAAGGAAACGGTCTCGGACTGGATGCAGATGGAAAAGGACCGCGGGATCTCCATCAGCTCCGCCGCCCTGCAGTTCTCCTACCGGGACACGGTCATCAACCTCCTGGACACCCCCGGGCACGCCGACTTCTCCGAGGACACCTACCGCGTGCTCGCCGCCGTCGACTGCGCGGTGATGCTCGTGGACGCCGCCAAGGGCCTGGAAACCCAGACCATGAAGCTATTCGAGGTCTGCAAGCAGCGGAACCTGCCCATCATCACCGTCATCAACAAGTGGGACCGTCCCGGCCTGGATGCCCTGGCCCTGATGGATGAAATCACCGAACGCACCGGGCTGCAGCCCATGCCCCTGACCTGGGCCGTTGGCATCTCCGGCGACTTCCGCGGCGTCTGGGACCTGCGCAACGACCGCTTCGCCCGTTTCCAGCGCAACAACGCCGGCGCGCAGATCGCCATCACCGAATACTTCACCCCCGAGGAAGCCGAGCAGGACCAGGGCAGCAACTGGTCCGACGCCGTGGACGAGGCCGGACTGGTGATCGAATCCAACCTCGAGTTCGACGTCGACGCCTTCCACGCCGGCAAGGCCACCCCCATCCTGTTCAGCTCCGCCGCCTTGAACTTCGGCGTCAAGGAGCTGCTGGACGCGCTGGTGGACTTCGCCCCCGCGGCGGCACCCCGGCCGGACATCGATGGCAACCCCCGCCCGGTTGAGGCCCCCTTCTCCGGCTTCGTCTTCAAGGTCCAGGCCGGCATGAACAAGGCGCACCGCGACCTCGTGGCGTTCATCCGCGTGTGCTCCGGCGTCTTCGAGCGCGGCATGGTGGTCACCCAGACCCGCACCGGCAAATCCTTCGCCACCAAGTACGCGCAGCAGGTCTTTGGCCGCGAACGCGAAGTCATCGACGAGGCGTACCCGGGCGACGTCGTCGGGCTGGTCAACGCGTCCTCACTGCGCGTGGGCGACAGCCTGTTCCTGGACCAATCCGTGGAGTACCCGGCCATCCCGCTGTTCGCACCCGAGCACTTCCAGGTGGCCCGGTCCAAGGACCCCAGCAAGTTCAAGCAGTTCCGCCGCGGCATCGAACAGCTCGAGCACGAGGGCGTCATCCAGCTGCTCCGCTCCGACCTACGCGGCGACCAGGCGCCGGTGCTTGCCGCCGTCGGGCCCATGCAGTTCGAGGTGGTGGAGGACCGCATGGCGCACGACTTCAGCGCCCCCATGCGCCTGGAGCGCCTGCCCTACTCGCTCGCGAGGATCTCGACGGCGGACGCCATGCCGGCGCTGGCCAACGTGCCCGGCGCCGAGGTGCTCATGCGCTCCGACGGCGAATACCTCGCGCTGTTCAACGACGTCTGGGCGCTGCGGCGGATCGAGAAGAACCACCCCGACCTCACCCTGGTGCCCATCGGCACCCACAACCCTGCGAAGTAAGGCACCATGACTGCGTCCGCCCCGGCCCGGCACTCCGCGGCCGGCCGTCCCGTCGTTACCGGTTCCGGCACCATCAACCCGCTCGGGTCCACGGTCAAGGAAACCTGGGAAGCCCTGCTCGCCGGGGAATCCGGCATCGCGGAGCTCACTGAGCAGTGGGCAGGCCGGCTGCCGGTGACGATCGCCGGGCAGGTGCGCGCCG
>JABFWC010000045.1 GCA_013362385.1 Pseudarthrobacter sp. | reverse complement strand
ATCATCCTCGTGGCGTTCGTGCTTGCCATGCGCAGCCTCCCGGCGGAGCTACGTGACCGCACGGGCGGAAAGTACCGGGTGCTGCGCGTGATCATCGGGCTGGGGTTCGGCGTGACCATGGTGTTCGCCGCCATTTTCGCCATGGGCGCCAGGACCGCCGTCCCGGTCTCCGTGCAGTTCCCCGAGTTGGCCTATGAGGGCGGCGGCGGGTTGAACGTGGTCAACGTGACCCTGGTGGACATCCGGGCCTGGGACACGTTCGGCGAAATCAGCGTCCTGGCGCTCGCCGCCACCGGCGTGGCAAGCCTGATCTTCGTGCGCGGCCGCGGCGAGCGGCTGCAGTCCTCCGCGTCGATTGCCGAGGGCACGGTGGGCCGCTTCCACGGCATTGACCCCGGTTCCCGCGATGGCGCCGCATTGGCTGTCAGCCGGAAGTTCGCTGCCGCCACCCGCGAGGCCTGGATCGTGGCCGGGCGGACACTTGCCCCCGAACGGCGGTCGATCATCTTCGAAGTGGTCACCCGCCTGGTCTTCCACTCGATGATCATCTTCTCGCTGTACCTGCTGCTGGCCGGGCACAACCTGCCCGGCGGCGGCTTCGCGGGCGGCCTCACCGCGGGCCTCGCCCTGACCATCCGGTACCTGGCCGGCGGCCGCTTCGAACTCCGGGAAGCCGCGCCCCTGAGCGCCGGGGCCCTGCTGGGCAGTGGCCTGGCGCTGGCTGCCATGTCCGGGGTGATGCCCCTGCTGCTGGGCGGCCAGGTGTTCCAGTCGGCCATCATCCAGATCTGGCTTCCCGTGTTTGGCGACATCAAGTTCGTCACCTCCACCATCTTCGACATCGGCGTGTACATCGTGGTGGTCGGCCTGGTGCTGGACGTCCTGCGGAGCCTCGGCGCCGAGATCGACGAGCATTTCGAGGAACGTTCAGCCCCCTCCGGGCACCACGGGGAGCGGGAACACGGCCCCGCACTGCAACAGGAAGAGGAACCGGGCGGGATGCCTGCCGAGACCACCGCAAAGGGCAAAGCATGAGCATCAACCTGACCCTGCTGATCGTCATGGGGGCCCTGTACGCGTGCGGGATCTACCTGATCCTGGAACGCAGCCTGACCCGGGTGCTGCTGGGCCTGATGCTCCTGGCCAACGCCACCAACCTGCTGATCCTGGCCGCCGGCGGTTACGCGGGCCTGGCCCCGCTGTTCGCAAAGGACATACCCGCACAGGACTACAACGACCCCCTGCCGCAGGCCCTCATCCTGACCTCGATCGTGATCTCCTTCGCGGTCACGGCGTTCATGCTCGGCATCATCTACCGCACCTGGGTCCTGGCGCGCCAGGACGACATCCAGGACGACGTCGAAGACCTCCGGGTCGCCGAAACGCCCAGCTTTGACGCGGAGGACGACGCCGAGGTCCCGGCCGAGACGTCGGAGTTCCCCCTGGCAACAGTCACCGTCGGTGGCCGCGAAATCCCCGCGGAGGACGCCGCGGCGGAGGAACAGCCGGGCTCGCTCAACGTCGGCCCTGCCCCTGCGAAAGCCGGCCCGGAAGGAGGCGGAAAGTGACCGTCGCAACCCTGGCGCCGCTCGCCGTCGTACTTCCCATCCTTGGCGCCGCCCTGACCTTCCTGCTGATCCGGCACACCCGCGCCCAGCGCGCAGTCAGCATCGCGCTGCTGTCCCTGACCCTGGCGCTCGAATGCCTCCTGCTGGCCTCCGCCTGGGACAGCGGAACGGCCGCGGTGACACTCGGCGGCTGGCTGCCGCCCTGGGGCATTGTCATGGTGGTGGACCAGTTCTCCTCCCTGATGCTGGTGGTTTCCTCCGCCGTGAGCCTCGCCGTGCTGGTCTACGCCACAGGGCAGGGCATGGCCGACGGCGACCACGACGCCCCGGTCTCGATCTTCCACCCCACCTACCTGATCCTGGTGGCGGGGGTGTCCAACGCGTTCCTGTCCGGGGACCTCTTCAACCTCTACGTGGGCTTCGAGATCCTGCTGACGGCAAGCTACGTGCTGATGACCCTGGGCGGTACCGGGCCGCGCATCCGGGCCGGCGTCACCTACGTGGTGGTGTCCGTGGTGTCCTCGGTGCTGTTCCTGATTGCCATCGCCATGGTCTATGGCGCCACGGGAACCGTGAACATGGCCGACCTCGCGGTGAAGCTGGGCGAACTGGACCAGGGCACCAGGACGCTGCTGCACGTCATGCTGCTGGTGGCGTTCGGCATCAAGGCCGCCGTGTTCCCGCTGTCGTTCTGGCTCCCGGACTCCTATCCCACGGCGCCGGCCCCGGTCACGGCCGTGTTCGCCGGCCTGCTCACCAAGGTGGGCGTCTACGCCATGGTCCGGACCGAGACGCTGCTGTTCCCGGGTGATGCCCTGAACACGCCCCTGATGGTGGCGGCACTGCTGACCATGGTGGTGGGCATCCTGGGTGCACTGGCCCAGAGCGATATCAAGCGTCTGCTCTCGTTCACCCTGGTCAGCCACATCGGCTACATGGTGTTCGGGCTCGCCATGTCCTCCGCCGCGGGGCTGGCCGCCGCGGTGTTCTATGTGGCCCACCACATCACCAT